>NZ_JBHYDW010000206.1:0-5600 GCF_051860475.1 Elioraea sp.
GCAGTTCAAGGGCACGCACTACTCGCGCGCGATCAACCTCGACTACCGCAAGGCAAGCCCGTCGGATCTCGATGGCATCTTCAAGTCCAGCAACGGACGCTGGACGCAGCAGGGCACGATCGTCGGCTGCACCTGACGGCCTGGGACGAACTCAGGAGGGAAAGGCGTCCGGAACGATCCCACGTGGCAACGACATCGCGTGCTCGGCAATCGCGCCGGGCGTGGTGAGCCAGACGCGCGGGTCGTCGCGGTGCGCCGCAATGTGGCTGAGGGCGCGTTCGAGGTGCCTGAGGCGGAACGGGGGGCCCAGCACGAAGGTGTGCAGCGCGAAGGCGCACACCAGGGGCGCGCGCCCGCTCAGCCGCAGCATCATGTCGAACTGGTCGATCATGAACTGCGCGAAGTCCTCGGCCGTGTGGCCGCGGTTCAGGATTGCTGGCGAGTCGTTGATCTCGGCCGGGTAGGGCACGCTCAGCAACGGCCCCGCGCGCGTCGCGAGCCAGATCGGCTGGTCGTCGCAGGGCCACTGCATGGTGAAGCGGTAGCCCTCCTCCTTCAGCAGGTCGGACGTCACGGCGCTCTCGGAAATCCAGGGCCCCATCCAGCCGAACGGGCGGCGGCCGAGATGCTGCGTGATCGTCTCGGTCGTCTCGCGGATCAGGCGGCGCTCGTCCTCCTCGTGGTAGTCGGCCTGGCGTTCGGAGTTGGTGCGGCCGTGGCCGATCACCTCCTCGCCGCGCGCGGCGATCGCCTCGACGATGCGCGGGGCGTGCTCGCAGACGGTGCTGTTGAGCAGGTGGCAGCAGGACAGGCCGACCTCGCCCAGCACGTCGAGGATGTTCCAGAACCCGACGCGCAGCCCGTAGTCGCGCCAGGCGTGGTTGCGCTGGTCGTTCGCATTGCCCCAGTTGTGGGTCATGTGGCCGCCGCCGCGCCCCCAGGCGAAGTGCTCGACATTGAGCCCGAGATAGACCGCGAGGCGGGCGCCGCCGGGCCAGTCATAGGCCGGGCGGTCGACGATCGCGGAATACGCGTAGCGGGGGTTGGGGGTGAGGTGCATGGGTCCGGACCTCGTCGAACGGAGCTGCTCAGCGCCGGAGCTTGCCATCCCTTGAGCGGCATCGTGAGAGCCGGCGCGGTGGATGCGACCGTGTCGCCGGCGCAGTCCTGGGATGCGGAACCGGGAGGGTTGCGGCCGTGTGTCGAGATGACTAAACTGAACAGTATAGTTCAGCGAGGCGGGCCGGAGCACTAGCGTATCCGGCCCGCCTTTCGCGACCGGAGAGCTCCATCATGCGTCGGTTCATCGTCGCCTTGGTCACGCTCGCCATTCTCGCGGGCGGCGGTTTTGGCTTGTGGCGGTTCTACGATCAGGTCCAGCAGGGGGCCAGTGCCGCGGGCGGCGCGGGTGGCCCGCCGGGCGGCTTCGCCATGCCGGTTCAGGCCGAGCCGGTGTCGGTCGAGCGCATCGCCGAGGAGGTGGTGGCGATCGGCACGCTCAAGTCGAATGAGAGCGTGATGCTGCGCCCCGAGGTGATGGGCCGCGTGGCCGAGATCGGCTTTGCCGAGGGCGGCGTGGTGACCGCGGGCACGGCGCTGGTGCGTCTCGACGACTCGATTCCCCGTGCGGAGCTTGCCCAGGCCGAGGCGGAGCTCGAACTGGCCCGGGCCTCGGCCAGCCGCGCGCGCGACCTGTTCGCCCGTGGCGCCGGCTCGGCCGCCGTGCGCGACCAGGCGGTCGCGACGCTGCGCACCACCACCGCCGCGGTCGAGCTCACCCGCGCGCGGCTCGAGAAGTACCGGCTTGTCGCGCCGTTCGACGGCATCGTCGGGCTGCGCCGCGTCAGTCCCGGCGAATTCGTCAATGTCGGCGCGGACATCGTCAACCTCGAGAATATCGATCCGATCAAGCTCGACTTCCGTGTCCCCGAGGTGTTCCTGTCGCGCGTTGCCGTGGGGCAGCAGCTCTCGGTCACCGTCGATGCATTCCCGGATCGGACATTCGCGGGCGAGATCGTGGCGATCGATCCGGCGATCGATCCGATCGGCCGCAGCATCGCCGTGCGTGCCGCGCTGCCGAATCGCGACGGCGTGCTCCGCCCTGGCCTGTTCGCGCGCGTGCGGCTGACGCTGCGCGAGGAGCCGCAGGCGGTGATGGTGCCCGAGGCTGCGATCGTTCCGTTTGGCGGACGGATGCTCGTGATGAAGGTGGTGGACGGCAAGGCGCAGCCGCAGCCGGTGACGCTCGGCCTGCGCCGCGAGGGCAGGGTGCAGGTGACCGAGGGGCTCGCCGCCGGCGACGTGGTGGTCACGGCCGGGCAGATGAAGCTTCAGCCGGGCGCCGCGGTCGCGGTGCTGCCCCCGGAGGCTGCCCCGCCCGCCAACGGCGCGCCGCGCGGCTGAACACGCAGCTGAGTCGGGACTGATCCGCCATGGTGCTCTCGGAACTCTCGATCCGCCGCCCGGTGCTCGCCACCGTGATGAGCCTGATGATCGTGCTGATCGGCCTGGTCAGCTACGACCGGCTGACCGTGCGCGAATACCCCAACATCGACGAGCCGGTGGTCACGGTCGAGACGACCTATCGTGGCGCTTCGGCCGAGATCGTCGAGAGCCGCATCACCACCCCGCTTGAGGAGAGCCTCTCGGGGATCGAGGGGATCGAGGTGATGTCCTCGATCAGCCGCCAGGAGCGGAGTCAGATCACGCTGCGCTTCGTGGTCGCGCGCGACCCCGACGGCGCGGCGAACGACGTGCGCGACCGGGTTGCACGCGTGCGCAACCTGCTGCCCGACGAGATCGACGAGCCGGTGGTGCAGAAGGTCGAGGCGGATGCGCAGCCGATCATCTATCTCGCGTTCTCGTCGGACCGGCATACCCCGCTCGAGGTGACCGACATCGCCGACCGGCTGGTGAAGTCGCGGCTCCAGACCCTGCCCGGGGTCGCGAACGTGATGATCTACGGCGAGCGCAGGTTCTCGATGCGGATCTGGCTCGATCCGATCCGCATGGCCGCCTATGGGCTCGCGCCTTCGGATGTCGAGGACGCGCTCAGGCGCCAGAACGTCGAGATCCCCACGGGGCGGATCGAGAGTCGCACCCGCGAGTTCAACGTGGTCGCAGAGACCGACCTCCAGACGCCGGCCCAGTTCGAGGAACTGCGCATCCGCGAGGTGCAGGGCTACATCGTGCGGCTGCGCGACGTCGGCCGCGCCGAGATCGCCGCCGCCGACGAGCGCATCATCGCCCGCTACAACGGCCAGTCCGCGGTGGCGCTCGGCATCATCAAGCAGGCGACCGCGAACCCGCTCGAGGTAAGCCAGGCGGTGCAGGAGAGCTTCCCGGCGATCCGCGCGCTGCTGCCCGAGGGAATGACCGTCGCGGTCGGCTACGATTCCTCGATCTTCATCGACCGCGCGATCCAGAACGTCTTCAAGGTGATGGGCGAGGCGGTGCTGTTCGTGCTCGTCGTCATCTTCCTGTTCCTGCGCAACCTTCGCGCCACGCTGATCCCGCTGGTGACCATCCCGGTCAGCCTGATCGGCGCCTTCGGCTTCATGTTCGCCATGGGCTTCTCGGTGAACACGCTGACCCTGCTCGCCTTCGTGCTGGCGGTCGGTCTGGTGGTCGATGATGCGATCGTCATGCTCGAGAACGTCGCCCGCTACGTCGAGAAGGGCATGCAGCCTTTCGAGGCCGCACTCAGGGGCTCGCGCGAGGTCGGCTTCGCGATCGTGGCGATGACGCTGACGCTCGCCGCCGTCTACGTGCCGATGGCGTTCCAGACCGGGCGGACGGGGCGCCTCTTCATCGAGTTCGCGCTGACCCTCGCCTCGGCCGTGATCGTCTCGGGTTTCGTCGCGCTGACGCTGTCGCCCATGATGTGCTCGAAGCTGCTCAAGGTGAACCAGTCGCACGGCGCCGTGTACCGGTTCGGCGAACGTCTGCTCGACGGCCTGACGGCAGGCTACCGGCGTGCGCTCACCGTGGCGCTGAACGCGCGGCCGGTGGTGATCGCGGTGGCGCTGCTGGTCGGCGGCTTCGCCTTCATCATGGTGAACACGATCAAGAGCGAGCTCGCCCCGGTCGAGGATCGCGGCATCATCGTCGGCATCGCCATCGCGCCCGACGGCGCGACGATCGACTACACCAGCCGCTGGCTGCGCCCGCTCGAGGCCGCGTTCGACAACCACCCGGCGATCGAGCGGCAGTTCGCGGTCGCGGGCTACCCGGTGGTGAGCCAGGGGATCATGTTCGCCGGCCTGCACGACTGGTCCGAGCGCGACGTCTCGGCGCCGGCGGTGGCGCAGCAGCTCTTCCCGCAGTTCTTCGCCACGCCCGGCGTGCTGGCCTTCCCGGTGAACCCGCCGAGCCTGGGCCAGAGTCCGATCCAGAAGCCGGTGCAGTTCGTGCTCCAGACCTCCGGCCCGTATTCGGAGCTGCAGGAGGCGGCCGAGGCGATGCTGGCCGAGGCGCGCACGATCCCGGGCCTGGCCGGGCTCGACAGCGACCTTCGCCTGAACATGCCGCAGCTCCGGCTGACGGTGGATCGCGACAAGGCCGCGTCCCTCGGCCTGTCGGAGGAGAAGGTCGCGCGCTCGCTCGAAACCCTGCTCGGCGGGCGCAAGATCACGACCTTCAAGCTGAACGGCAAGCAGTACGACGTGATCGTCCAGGTCGAGGTGGGCGACCGGACCACGCCGCAGGACGTGCTGAACGTGTTCCTGCGCACGCCTTCGGGGCAGGAGGTGCAGCTCGCCAACCTGATCACGCTCGAGGAGACGATCGCGCCGCGCGAGCTCAACCACTTCAACAAGCTCCGCTCGGCGACGATCAGCGCGACTCTGGAGCCCGGCACCACGCTCGGTGAGGCGCTCGCGGCGCTGAACGAGGCAGCGGCGCGCGTGCTGCCGAACACGATCCAGATCGACTATGGCGGGCAGGCGCGCGAGTTCCGCTCCGCCTCGGCCGGGCTTCTGGTCACCTTCGCGCTCGCGTTGATGTTCATCTACCTGGTGATGGCGGCCCAGTTCGAGAGCTTCATCGATCCGTTCGTGATCATGCTCTCGGTGCCGCTTGCGACGGGCGGAGCGTTGCTGGCGCTGTTCCTCAACGGCATCACGCTGAACGTCTACAGCCAGATCGGCCTGATCACGCTGATCGGGCTGATCACCAAGAACGGCATCCTGATCGTCGAGTTTGCCAACCAGTTGCGCGAGCGCGGCATGGCGCTGACGGAGGCGGCGATCGAGGCGGCGAGCTTGCGCATGCGCCCCGTGCTGATGACCACCTGCGCGACCATCCTCGGCGCGGTGCCGCTCGCCTTCGCGGCCGGCGCCGGGGCCGAGAGCCGCCAGGCGATCGGCTGGGTGGTGGTCGGCGGCATGTCGATCGGCACGCTGTTCACGCTGTTTGTCGTGCCGACCGCCTATACGCTGCTCGCACGCCGCCACCGACCGGAGGCGATGGCGCAACCCGCGCCTGCGCCGGCGGAATAGCCGGGCGGCTGGACGGATCGCGGCAACGCCCTCACCCTGACCCTTGCGTGTATGGGGGGATTGAGCGGGGATAGGTCTGCTCGTCTGCGTCTGGCGGCGGTC
>NZ_JBHYDW010000207.1:0-5407 GCF_051860475.1 Elioraea sp.
GGGCCCGACTCCCGCCGCCGCTGCGAGCCACAACAACCATATCGGCGTGCCGCTCACCTTCGCGCGCCTGCCGCGCGACGCCGCCTATTGCGTGACCGAGATCGGCATGAACCACCCGGGCGAGATCGCCCCGCTCGCGCGTCTGGCTGCCCCCCATGTCGCGATCATCACCAATGTCGAGGCGGTGCACATCGCGTTCTTCGAGTCGGAGGAGGCGATCGCTGACGAGAAGGCGACGATCCTGGATGGCCTCACGATGGGCGGTGCCGCCGTGCTCAACCGCGACAACCGCCATTTCGCGCGGCTCCGATCCGCCGCCGAGGCGCGCGGCATCGCCCGGATCATCACCTTCGGCGCGGATGCCGATGCCGATATCCGCCTGCTCTCCTGGCGCGCGGAAGGGTTCGGCGGGCTCGCGCGAGCGGTGCTGCTCGGCCAGGAGATCGAGTTCCGCCTCGCCGCACCCGGCCGTCACGCCGCACTGAACGCCATGGGTGTGCTGGCCGCCGCGTTCGCTTCGGGCGCAGACCCCTTCGCCGCTGCCACTGCGCTCGCCGACCTGCCACCGGCCCCGGGTCGTGGCCTGCGTCGCACCATTCGCGTGGGTGCAGGCCACGCGATCCTGCTCGACGATTCCTACAACGCCTCCCCGCCGTCGATGCGCGCCGCCTTGGACGTGCTCGGCGACGTGCTTGCCGCGCGCCGCGTCGCCGTGCTGGGCGACATGCTCGAACTCGGCGACCGGGCGGCGGCTGAGCACCAGGCGCTCGCGGCCGCGGTCGTCGCGGCCCGGATCGACGTCGTCTTCTGTTGCGGCCCACTGATGCGCCAGCTCTATGAGGCGCTGCCGATGATCCTGCGCGGCGCGCATGCGCCCGACAGCGCCGCACTGCTCGCCTTCCTCGTCCCATCGTTGCGTCCCGGCGACGTCGTACTGGTGAAGGGCTCGCTCGGCAGCCGGATGGGCACGATCGTCGCGGCCCTCACCGGCGCGGCGCGGTGAACGGCCATGCTGTTCGTCATCCTCGCACCACTGGCCGAAGAGTTCATCCTCTTCAACCTGTTCCGGTACCTGACCTTCCGCTCGGGCGCGGCGTGCATGACCGCGTTGTTCCTGTCCTTCGTGCTCGGCGGACCGGTGATCCGTCGCCTCAGGCAGTTGCAGGCCGAGGGCCAGCCGATGCGTGAGCAGTACATGACCGAGGCGCATCTGCTTGGAAAGCGCGGCACGCCGACCATGGGCGGGGTGCTGATCCTGATCGCGCTCCTGGTCTCGACGCTGCTGTGGGTGGATCTGCGCAACGGCTATGTCTGGGCCGTCCTGGTGGTTACCGTCGGCTACGGGCTGTTGGGGTTCACCGACGACTTCCTGAAGGTCACCAAGCGCAACACCAGGGGCGTGCCGGCGTGGGCCAAGCTCGCGGTGCAGGGCGGGCTCGGTGCGCTCGCGGCGCTGTGGATCATGTGGATCGCGCGCCCACCGCTCGAGGCCGCGCTTGCGGTGCCGTTCTTCAAGGACCTGCTGGTTCAGCTCGGCTGGTTCTTCGTCCCGTTCGGCGCGGTGGTGATGATCGGCACATCGAACGCGGTGAACCTGACCGACGGGCTCGACGGGCTGGCGATCGTGCCGGTGATGATCGCGGCGGCCGTGTTCGCGCTGATCGCGTACCTGACGGGCAACGCGGTGTTCGCGAACTACCTCCAGCTCCATTTCGTGCCGGGGGCTGGCGAACTCGCCGTGCTCTGCGCCGCGCTGATCGGCGCGGGCATGGGGTTCCTCTGGTTCAACGCGCCGCCGGCGATGGTGTTCATGGGCGACACCGGCAGCCTGGCACTGGGCGGCGCGCTCGGCTCGATCGCGGTCGCGACCAAGCACGAACTCGTGCTGATGATCGTCGGCGGGCTGTTCGTGCTCGAGACGGTGTCGGTGATCGTGCAGGTCCTCTCGTACAAGCTGACGGGCAAGCGCGTGTTCCGCATGGCGCCGCTGCACCACCACTTCGAGAAGAAGGGCTGGGCGGAGTCCACCATCGTCATCCGTTTCTGGATCATCGCGATGATCCTGGCGCTGGTGGGCCTCTCCACCCTGAAGCTGCGGTGACGGGATGGCGGGCGAGGCGCCCTTTGCCGGCGAGACCGTGGCCGTGATGGGCCTGGGCCGGGCCGGGCTGCCGGGAGCGCAGGCGCTCGTGCGGCTTGGGGCACGCGTGCTCGCCTGGGACGATTCCGAGGCGGCACGTTGGCAGGCGGAGGCAGCCGGCGTGCCGCTCACCGACCTCACGAGTGCCGATTTCCGTGCAATCGACGCGCTTCTGCTCTCGCCGGGCATCCCGCACCGCCTCCCTGCGCCCCATCCGATCGCGGCGCGTGCCCTCGCCGCCGGCACGCTGATCGCGTGCGATGCCGACCTGCTGTTCCGGGCCGTGCGCGAGACGGGCTCCGCGGCGCGCTTCGCCGGCATCACCGGCACCAACGGCAAGAGCACCACCACCGCCCTGCTCGGCCACATCCTCGAATGCGCCGGTCAGCCCCACCAGACTGGCGGCAACCTCGGCACTCCGGCCCTTGCCCTCAATATCTTGGGGTCGGAGGGGGTCTATGCCCTCGAAATGTCGTCCTACATGTTGGAGCGAATCGCCCGCATCCGCTTCGATGCGGCCGCGATGCTCAACCTCTCGCCCGATCATCTCGACCGCCACGGCGACATGGCGGGCTATACCGCGGCCAAGCGGCGCATCTTCGACCGGCAGGACGGCGCGTGTACGGCCGTGGTCGGAGTCGATGACGACGGCGGCCGCGCGATGGCCGACGAGCTCGCCGTCGGGCCGGCGCCGGTGATCCGGGTTTCGGGCGCGCAGGCCGTGTCGGGCGGGATCTACGTCGAGAACGCGCGGCTGATCGATGCGCGCGGCACCTATCCGCAACGGATTGCGAGCCTGGTGCGCCACCCCACGCTGCCGGGCACGCACAACGCGCAGAACGCGGCCGCGGCCGCGGCCCTCGCCTTCGCGCTTGGCATCCCTGCCGAGGACGTGGCCGCCGGCATTGCGTCCTTCCCCGGCCTGCCGCACCGGCAGGAGCGCGTCGCCGAACTCGACGGCGTGCTGTTCGTCAACGACAGCAAGGGCACCAACGCGGACGCTGCCGCGCGTGCGCTCGCCTGCTACCCGCGCGTGTTCTGGATCGCTGGAGGTCGCGCGAAGGAAGGCGGCATCGCCGCGCTTGCACCGCTGTTCCCGCGCATTGCCCGTGCCTTCCTGATCGGCGAGTCAGCCCCCGCCTTCGCCGCGACCCTCGCCGGGCACGGCATCGCCCATGAGATCGCCGGGACCCTGGAGGAGGCGGTTCCGACTGCCTTCGCCGCCGCGCGGGCGGACGCGCCAGCGGTGGTGCTGCTGTCGCCCGCAGCAGCGAGCTTCGACCAGTTCGCGAATTTCGAGGTGCGCGGCGCCACGTTCCGCGCGGCCGTCGCGCGACTGATGGCGGAGCGTGCGCCGTGATCGCGCTGGCTCGCGACGACGGGACGCGGCTCGGCCGGTGGTGGTTCACGGTCGATCGCTGGATGCTCGCGGCGCTGTTCGCGCTCGCTGGCATCGGCATGCTGATGACGCTTGCCGCGAGCCCGGCCGTGGCGGAACGGATCGGACTCGACATGTACGCGTTCGTCCGCCGCCAGATGGCGTTCCTGCCGCTCGCTCTCGCGCTGCTGCTTGCGGTCAGCCTGCTCGGGCCGCGCGGGGTGCGCCGGGTCGCGGTCGTCGGGTTCCTCGGCGCGCTCGCGCTGACTGTGGCGGCCGCGCTGATAGGCCCCGAAATCAAGGGCGCGCGGCGCTGGATCGCGCTGCCCGGCCTGTCGCTCCAGCCCTCGGAGTTCCTCAAGCCCTGCTTCGCGGTGGTGGCAGGCTGGCTGTTCGCGGAAGGAATGCGCGGCACCCGCTTCCCTGGTGCCGCGATCGCCTGCCTGCTGCTTGGGCTCGTGCTCGCCGCGCTGAAGATGCAGCCCGACATCGGCATGGCGGCGGTGGTGCTGGCGGTGTTCCTCGCGCAGTGGTTCGTCGCCGGGCTGCGCACGATCTGGGTCGCGCTGCTCGGCGGCGTCGTCGCCGGCATCGCGACCCTCGCCTACATGCTGTTTCCGCATGTGCAGAGCCGCGTGCTGCGCTTCCTCGACCCGGCGGCCGGCGACAACTACCAGGTCGAGCGTGCGCTGGAGGCCTTCGCCAATGGCGGGCTCGCGGGCCGCGGGCCGGGCGAGGGCCGCGTCAAGTCGGTGCTGCCGGACGCGCATGCCGATTTCGTCTTTGCCGTTGCGGGCGAGGAGTTCGGGTTGTTCGCCTGCCTGCTGATCGTCGCGCTGTTCGCGGTCGTGGTGCTGCGCGGCCTGTTCCGCCTGATGGGCGAGACCGATCCCTTCGTGGTGATTGCCGGCACCGGACTGGTCGCGCAGTTCGGCTTGCAGGCCTTCGTCAACATGGCCTCGACCGTGCACCTCATCCCCACCAAGGGCATGACGCTGCCGCTGATCTCCTATGGCGGATCCTCGGTGTTCGCGGTCGCGCTCGGGATGGGGATGCTGCTCGCGCTGACGCGCCGACGCACGCGGGGCGAGGTCGCATGAGGGGGGCGATGCTGCGACCGATCGCGATCGCCGCCGGCGGTACGGGCGGCCATCTCTTCCCTGCCGAGGCGCTGGCGGGCGAGCTCGCGCGCCGCGGCGAGCGTCCGGTGCTGTTCACCGACGCGCGCACCGCTGCGCGGCTCGGGCCGGGCTTCGCGGGCGTGGAGACGCACGTGATCCGCGCCGAGGGCGTGGCGGGGCGTGGCCTGGTGCGCCTGCCCGGCGCGCTGGTCGCGCTCGCGCGCGGCGTGGTCGAGACGCGCGGGCTGCTCGCGCGGCTCGCGCCGGCGACGGTCGTCGCGTTCGGCGGCTATCCCTCGATCCCGCCGGTGCTCGCCGCACGGCTGCTGCCCCGCCGAGGCCGGCCGCGCGTCGTGCTGCACGAGCAGAACGCCGTGCTCGGCCGGGCCAACCGTTCGCTTGCCCGTTTCGCCGACCTGCTCGCGCTCTCGGCCAAGGAGACCGCCCGCGTGCCGGCCGGCGCGCGGATCCGCGCGATCGGCAACCCGGTGCGCGCCGAGATCGCGGCTCTCGCCGGCACGTCGTATCCGACACCGGCGCCCGATGCGACGCTGCATCTTCTGGTGCTCGGCGGCAGTCTCGGGGCGCGCGCGCTCGCCGATCTGGTGCCGGCAGCGGTCGCGACGCTGCCCGACGCGCTGCGCGCACGGCTGCGCCTGACCATGCAGTGCCGCGCCGAGGACGTCGAGCGCACGCGCGCCACACTCGACGGCTCCCGTGTGACCGCCAGGCTCGCGCCGTTCTTCGACGACGTCGCGGCGCTCTACG
>NZ_JBHYDW010000208.1:0-5406 GCF_051860475.1 Elioraea sp.
TCCTTCGGCGTCTCCCCTGGGACGGCGAAGAGGGTGCGTTCCCGCGTGCCTGGGGCGAGGCGGACGACGTGCGCTGCGCGGAGTGGCTGCAGCGTCATGAGATCAACGTCCCGCCCACCGTGGTCGGGCGCAGCATCGTCGCGGTGGCGCGCAACATCCGCATCCACCCGGTGCGCGAGTACCTGAGCGCGCTGGTGTGGGACGGCACACCCAGGCTCGACACCTGGACCGCGACCTATCTCGGCGCCGAGGACACCGCATTGCACCGCGCCTTCGGTGCCTCGTGGATGATCTCCGCGGTGGCGCGGATCCTCTCTCCCGGCTGCAAGGCCGACCACATGCTGATCCTGGAGGGGCCGCAGGGGATCCGCAAATCGACCGCCCTCAAGGTGCTGGCGTCCGAGGCCTGGTTCACCGACGAACTCGCCGAGCTCGGCTCGAAGGACGCCGCCCAGCAGATGCGTGGCGTCTGGGTGATCGAGATGGCCGAGCTCGATGCGATCGGCCGCGCCGAGGTCTCGCGCATCAAGGCGTTCCTCACCCGCACCGCCGATCGCTATCGCCCGCCCTACGAGCGCTACGTGATCACCGTGCCGCGACAGTGCGTGTTCGCCGGCAGCGTGAATCCGGACACCTATCTGCGCGACGAGACCGGCAATCGCCGCTTCTGGCCGGTGCGCTGCGGTGAGATCGACCTGGATGGGCTGCGGCGCGATCGCGACCAGCTCTGGGCCGAGGCGGTGGTCCGCTTCAACGCCGGCGCGGCCTGGTGGCTCGAGGACAAGGAGCTGGTCGCGCTCGCCGCTGCGGCGCAGGAGGCACGCTACCAGGGTGATGCGTGGGATGCGCTGATCGAGCGCTGGCTCACCCGCGAGAAGCGGCGCGTCAACGTCGGCTTCGGCCCCTACGAGGATTGGCGTGACGAGTTCGTGCCGCGAGCGCAGCCGCTGGCCGACGTCTCGATCGGCGAGGTGCTGGAGCAGGCACTCGGCATCGAGCCCGCGAAGTGGACGCGCGCCGATCAGATGCGCGTCGCGAGCTTCCTCAAGGCGAGGAAGTGGGAGCGCTACAAGACGAACGGCTCGGCGAAGGACGGCGTTGCGCGCGAATGGCGCTATCGGGCCACGGCCCGGGAGGATGGGGCGTGATGCGCGCCGCGCGCGTTCTGTCCCAACCTTCCGCCAGCGTCCCAACCTATGTCGCGAGGTTGGGACATGAAATCCCGGCGCGATCTCAGACGGTTATGCCGATCCGTCCCAACGTCCCAACTGTCCCAACGGGGTCTGAAACCCATGCGTGAAGGGAGTGGGTCGGGGAAAACACACATTCTCTATATAGGGGTAAGGGGAGAGGTCGGGCGTTGGGACGTTGGGACGAATTCCGGTAACAGACTGATTTATCGAGAGGTTTCGGCCGCCCAACCCGCCACCCGTTGGGACAGGTTGGGACGTGCCGGGCGCAGCCGTGGCCACCAGGCGGGTCGTTGTGCCGTTCCCCTGCACCCACCGAGCACCGGGCCACCAGACGGTCCGACCCTCACCCCGCAGCCGGGCAGCGACGGCGAGCTCCGCCAAGAACCGCGCCGTCGCCGCCCTCACCACCACGATCCCCTCTCGGAGACCATCATGGCTCTCGCGACTCTGACTCCGCCCGCGCCGCTGGCAAGCGGCGGTGCTGCGATCCCGCTCCCTGTCGCCCTCGCACATCGCGCCGTGCTCGCCCTCGATCTCGGCACCACCACCGGCTGGGCCCTGCGCTCCCGCGACGGCGGCATCACCTCCGGCACGATGACCTTCAAGCCCAGCCGGTTCGAGGGCGGTGGCATGCGCTACCTGCGCTTCCAGCACTGGCTCGGCGAGATCGCTTGGCTCGCCCACGGCTTGCGGCAGGTGGTGTTCGAAGAGGTGCGCGCGCACGTGAGCACTGACAGCTCCCACGTCCACGGGGGTTTCCTCGCCACGCTCACTGCCTGGTGCGAGCAGCGTGGCGTGCCTTACGAGGGCGTTCCGGTCGGCACGATCAAGCGCTTCGCGACCGGCAAAGGGAACGCCGACAAGGCAGCGATGATCGCGGCGATCCGTGCGCGCGGTTTCGCTCCCACCGATGACAACGAGGCCGATGCGATCGCGCTGCTCTTGTGGGCCACTGAAGGCCAGGGAGGGCACGCGTGATGCTGCCCGGTGCTCCGATGCCGCCGCGGTCGTGCCTGCATCGTGCGGGGAGCCCGACCACGCCCACGGAGCTCGACGCGCTGCGACGGCGGGTCTGGCGCGAGCAGGGTGTTGCCTCGCTTTCGATCGACGAGATCGCTGACCCCTGGCTGCGCCAGGCGGTGATCAACGAAGCCACGCGGCGCTGGGGGCCGCGCCACGCGGGAGATCGTCATGGCGGCTAAGCGCAAGCGGAAGCAGGGTGTGGCGATCGTCCGGGAGGATCTCGCCCAGCCGAGCAAGTGGCGGCTGCAACACGGCGGCTTCACGGACGCCGTGCGCGAAGCCGATCCCGAAACGGGCGCGGTGGTGATGCATCGCTACGCCTTCGACACGCTCGGCACCATGCTCGCGAACGGCACGATCACCGCGGAGATGCACGACGCCGGCGCGATGTTCCGCCGTCACTTCCGCGCTGCGGCGTTGGATACGCTGCGCGCCATGCCGCTGATCCGCATCCCCGGCGGCACAGGCGAGTCCGCGGGCGAGCGTCAGGTGGCCTCGCGCGCGCGGGTCAGCGACGCGATCGCAGCACTCGGTGGCTTTGGCAGCGCAGGTGCCTCCTGCGTGTGGCACGTCGTCGGGCTCGAGTGCTCGATCACCGAGTGGGCTCGGCGACGTGGTTGGGCAGGCAAGCCCGTGGGGCACGCCCAGGCTCAGGGCATGCTCGTCGTCGCGCTCGGTGTGCTCGCGGGGCACTACGGGCTCACACGACAGCGGGCGGCGTGAGCTCGGCGAAGAAAAGTGTGGAGCGCTACATCTTCGCACTCCCCGGCGGAATCTGGATTGGGTAGCATCTCGATAGTTGGCGAACGTGGGCGCGGGGCGGCGCCGATCGCATGGCGATCAGGCGGCCCGGGATCCACAGAAGCCTTGGACACTTTGGAATACGGAACGAACAGCGAGAGACGCTAGCGCAACGGACGGCTCGGAAAGCCGCAGAAAACATGGTTCCTTCTGGCGCCGTTCCTTATGCCGGGGGCGGGCGCGCCGGACCGAGCTAGCGCCAGCCCTGAAATCGAAGTTGCCACTCCCCCGGTTGCCAGCCCGATAGCCCCCCACAGCACGGATCGTCGATGGTGCAGATCCCCTGGTCGGCCAGCGCCGTCGAGGCGCGCCCCGTGGTGTCCCTGCTGCCCTATGCCGCGAACGCGCGCACGCATTCGCCCGAGCAGGTGGCGCAGATCGCGGCGAGCATCGTCGAGTTCGGCTTCGTCGCGCCGATCCTGGTGGACGAGCACGGCGAGGTAATCGCCGGTCATGGCCGGCTGGAAGCCGCCAAGTCCCTGGGCCTGGCGACGGTGCCGACGATCGTGCGGCACGGTCTGAGCGAGGCGCAGAAGACCGCCTATCGGCTCGCCGACAATCGCATCGCGCTGAATGCCGGCTGGGACGAGGCGCTGCTGGCGCAGGAGGTCGCGCGGCTGCAGCAGATGGGCGAGCTCGACCTCGGGCTGACGGGGTTCGAGACCGCGGAGATCGAACGGCTCCTCGCCGGGCTGGATACGGTGGCCGCGGAGCCTGGCAACGGTGCCGTTGCCAGCCCGACCGTTGCCAGTGGTGAGCAGGTGGCAACTGGAGAGCCGGACGAGGATCCGGCCGACGCGGAACCGGACCCGGCGCGTCAGGCCGTGACCCGCCCGGGCGATCTCTGGCTGCTCGGCGAGCACCGGCTGCTCTGCGGCGACAGCACGGACGCCGCGAGCGTGGCGCGCGTGATGGCCGACGACCGCGCCGCGCTGCTGTTCACCTCGCCGCCCTACGGCAGCCAGCGGGAGTACACCACCGGCGGGGTCTCGGATTGGGACGCGCTCATGCAGGGCGTGTTCCGCCACCTGCCGATCGTGATGGCCGACGACGCCCAGGTGCTCGTAAACCTCGGTCTGATCCACCGCGACGGCGAGTGGGTGCCGTACTGGCGTGGCTGGCTCGAGTGGATGCGCGCGCAGGGCTGGCGCCGCTTCGCCCTCTACGCCTGGGATCAGGGACCGGGCCTGCCGGGCGACTGGAACGGCCGGCTCGCGCCGGCCTTCGAGCTCGTCTTCCACTTCAACGTTGCCGCGCGGCAGGCGAACAAGATCGTGCCCTGCAAGTGGGCGGGCGATCCGCTGCACATGACCGGGCTGCGCCGGGCCGACGGAACGATGAGCGGCTGCACCCACCAGGGGCGGCCGATCCAGCCGTTCCGCGTCCCCGACAGCGTGCTGCGGATCACCCGGCACAAGGCGCGCGGGATCGAGACCGAGCACCCTGCGGTGTTCCCGGTCGCGCTGCCGGAGTTCCTGATGCGCGCCTACACGGATGAGGGCGAGGTGGTGTTCGAGCCGTTCTCCGGCTCAGGCACGACGATCCTCGCCGGGCAGCGCACCGGGCGTCGCGTGCGGGCGATCGAGCTCGCGCCACCGTACGTCGATCTCGCGATCGCCCGCTGGCGCATGCTGCATCCCGACCTGCCGGTTATGCTCGCCGGCGATGGACGGGACTACGGCGCCATCGCCGCCGAGCGTGCCGAGGCCCTCGCCGATGCAGCCTAGCCTCCAGGTCGAGAGCATCCCGCTCGACCGGGTGCTGCCCTATGCGGCGAACGCGCGCACCCATCCGGACGAGCAGATCGCGCAGATCGCCGCCTCGATCGCAGAGTTCGGCTTCAACGTGCCGGTGCTGCTCGACGATGCCGGTGTGCTGATCGCCGGCCACGGGCGCGTCCTGGCGGCGCAGCGGCTCGGCTTGGACGTGGTGCCAGCCATCCGGCTCGGGCACCTCTCCGAGGCGCAGGCGCGGGCCTATCGCCTCGCCGACAACCAGATCGCGCTCAACTCAGGCTGGGACGAGAGCCTGCTCGCCGCCGAGCTCCGCGCCCTGCGGACCGACGCGGTGGATCTCGCTCTGCTCGGCTTCGATCAGGCGACGCTGGATCGCCTGCTCGCCGAGGCCGGCATCGCGCTGGACGACGCATCGGCTGCCGCGGCGGCCGACCAACCTGCGCCCGAGCCGCCCGCAGAGCCAGTGACGCGCCCGGGCGATCTGTGGCGCCTCGGCTCGCATCGGCTCCTCTGCGGCGACGCCACCGGCGCGGCGGACGTCGCCCGGCTGCTCGACGGTGCGCGCCCCCAACTCATGGCGTCAGATCCACCCTACGGGGTGGACTACGACCCGTCCTGGCGCAACGAGGCGGGTGTGTCGGCAACGCTGCGCA
>NZ_JBHYDW010000209.1:0-5391 GCF_051860475.1 Elioraea sp.
GCCTCCGCGAATCGTCTGCTGACGCAGCGAATCACAGCCGATTCAAACGACTCAACTTCTTCCCGGATGGGCTCTTATGGTCCCAGGATTGGGAAACTGAAAGAAACACTGCATTAAGCCCCCTGCGCTGTCCACGAGTTCCCCGTTGAACCGCGCCCCGTCCTGGGGCACAACAGCGCGGTCCAGACCACCCCAGCGGAAGAGTGCGCGGCCCGGCCGCGCCGCCGAAGGCGCAACCGGCCCCCGGAAACGCTCAGGCACCAGGGACCGCCCGGGGGAACGGACCTCTGGAAAGCCGGGCGCCACGAGGCGTTCGCACCGACGGAGTAAGCGGGGAACCCCCGCGAATCTCTCAGGTCACCGGACAGAGGGGGGCCAGGACCTGCCGGCAGAGTGCCGGCGGGATGGCCGTCCGGAGTCCGCGTGACCGATCTCAAGACCACACCGCTTGACGCCCTGCACCGCCGGCTCGGCGCGCGCATGGTGCCCTTCGCCGGCTACGCCATGCCGGTGCAGTACGCCGGGATCATGGCCGAGCACGCGCAGTGCCGCAGCAAGGCCGCGCTGTTCGACGTCTCGCACATGGGCCAGGGCGTGCTGGAGGGGGAGGGCGCGGCCGCGGCGCTGGAGCGCCTGACGCCGGCCGACGTGGTCGGGCTGAAGCCCGGGCGCCAGCGCTACGCGCTGCTCACCGACGGGGACGGCGGCATCCTGGACGACTTCATGGTCGCCAACATGGGGGATCGGCTGTTCCTGGTGGTCAACGCGGCCTGCAAGGACGAGGACTTCGCCCATATCGGCGCGCACCTCCCCTCGGGCGTGACGCTCTCGGTCTGGACCGACCGTGCGCTGATCGCGCTGCAGGGTCCGGCGGCGGAATCGGTGATGGCCCGCCTCGGACCCGCCGCGGTGCTGCTGCCATTCATGGGGGTTGCCGAAGTCGCGATCGCCGGCATTCGGTGCCTGGTCTCCCGCTCCGGCTACACCGGCGAGGACGGGTTCGAGATCAGCGCCCCGGCGGCCGAGGCCGCGCGGCTGGCCGACACGCTGCTCGCCGATCCGGATGTCGCGCCGGCCGGGCTGGGTGCGCGCGACTCGCTTCGCCTCGAGGCCGGACTGTGCCTCTACGGCAACGACATCGACCGCACGACCAGCCCGGTCGAGGCGGCGCTGACCTGGACCATCGGCAAGCGCCGGCGCAGCGAGTGGAATTTCCCCGGTGCGGAGCGGATCCGCCACGAACTCGAGAACGGCACGTCGCGGCTGCGCGTCGGCATCCTGCCCGAGGGCCGGGCGCCGGCGCGCGCCCACACCGTCATCCATGCCGCCGACGGAACGCCGATCGGCGAGATCACCTCGGGCGGGTTCGGCCCGACGCTCAGTGCTCCGGTGGCGATGGGCTATGTCCGCCGCGACCTCGCCGCCGACGGCACGGCGATCGAGCTCTCGGTGCGCGGGAAGATGCTGCCCGCGCGCGTTGCCCCGACGCCGTTCGTTCCACACCGCTACAAGCGCTGACAGGGAAGCCCAGGATGAGCGAGCTGAAGTTCACCAAGGACCACGAATGGGTGCGGCTCGATGGCGACGTCGCCACCGTCGGCATCACCGATCATGCGCAGACCGCGCTCGGCGACGTGGTGTTCGTGGAGCTGCCCGAGGTCGGTCGCGAGGTCGCCGCCGGCGAGGCCTGCGCGGTGGTCGAGAGCGTGAAGGCCGCCTCGGACATCTATGCCCCTCTCGCGGGGAGGATCGTCGAGGTGAATGGCGGGCTGACCGACAATCCGGGCCTGGTGAATGCATCGGCGTTCGATCAGGGCTGGTTCTTCAGGATCGAGCCCGCGGACGCGAGCGCGGTCGACGCGCTGATGGATGAGACCGCCTATGCCGCCTTCCTGGAGACACTCTGATGGCCCCGCTCGCTGAGCTCGCCGCGCTCGCGCGGCATGACGGGTTCGTCGCGCGCCATATCGGGCCCGACGCCGCCGAGCGGCAGGCGATGCTGGCAGCGATCGGACTGGACAGCCTCGACGCGCTGACCGACAGGGCGGTGCCGGCGGGCATCCGCATCGCCGCCTCCGCGGGCCTGCCGGAGGCAAAGGATGAGGCAGCGGTGCTGGCCGAACTCGCCGGGCTCGCAGCGAAGAACCGCGCCGACATCAAGAGCCTGATCGGCACCGGCTATCACGGCACGCACACCCCGCCGGTGATCCTGCGCAACGTGCTGGAGAACCCTGGCTGGTACACGGCCTATACGCCGTATCAGGCCGAGATCGCGCAGGGGCGGCTCGAGGCGCTGCTCAACTTCCAGACCATGATCATCGAGCTCACCGGGCTCGACATCGCCAACGCCTCGCTGCTCGACGAGGGCACGGCGGCGGCCGAGGCGATGGCGCTGGCACTCGCGGTGAACAAGGCGCAGCGCAACGCGCCACAGTCGCGCGTGCTGGCGATCGCATCGGACGTGCACCCGCAGACCCGCGCGGTGGTGGCCACTCGGGCGAAGCCGCTCGGCGTCGAGGTGGTGGCGGTCGCGGCGGACGATCCGGCGGCGATCGAGGCGGCCAAGCCCTTCGCCGTGCTGTTCCAGTATCCCGGCACAACCGGGGAAGTGCGCGACCTGCGCGCCGAGATCTCGGCCGCGCATCGCGCCGGCGCGCTCGCGCTGGTGGCGGCGGACCTGCTCTCGCTCTGCCTGTTGACCCCGCCGGGCGAGATGGGGGCCGACATCGTCGTCGGCTCGGCGCAGCGCCTCGGCGTGCCGTTCGGCTATGGTGGCCCGCATGCGGCGTTCTTCGCCACCTCCGACGCCTACAAGCGGCTGATGCCCGGCCGGCTCGTCGGCGTCAGCCAGGACGCCGCCGGCCGGCCGGCGCTCCGCCTCGCGCTTCAGACGCGCGAGCAGCACATCCGCCGCGAGAAGGCGACGTCGAACATCTGCACCGCGCAGGTGCTGCTCGCGGTGATGGCGTCGATGTATGCCGTCTGGCACGGCCCGGAGGGGCTCACGCGGATCGCCAGGCGCTGCAGTTTGCTTGCACGGCTCCTCGCCGATGCGGCGAAGCGGGCAGGCTTCGCGCTGCGCCACGAGACGTTCTTCGACACGATCGCGATCGAGGCGGGCGACAAGACGGACGCGCTGATGGCGGCGGCCCTTGCGCGCGGCTTCAACCTGCGGCGGATCGACGCGACCGGCGTCGGCATCGCGCTCGACGAGACCGTGACGCAAGCCGAGCTCGGCGCGCTGGTCGCGGCGCTGGGCGAAGTGTCCGGCAAGGCGGTGGCGCTGGACGCGCTCGCCGCACCGGAGAGCATCCCGACGGCGCTCGCGCGCACCTCGCCGTTCCTGCGCCAGCCGGTGTTCAACACCCACCACGCCGAGCACGAGATGCTGCGCTACCTCAAGCGCCTCGAGGACAAGGACGTCGCGCTGAACCGCTCGATGATCCCGCTCGGCTCCTGCACCATGAAGCTGAACGCCACGGCCGAGATGATCCCGATCACCTGGCCGGGCTTCGCCAACATCCATCCCTTCGCGCCGGTCGACCAGGCTCAGGGCTACCGGGAACTGACCGCGCGGCTGGAGCAGTGGCTTTGCGCCGCCACGGGGTTCGCGGCGGTCAGCCTCCAGCCGAACGCCGGCAGCGCGGGCGAGTACGCCGGCCTGCTGGCGATCCGGTCCTGGCACGAGAGCCGTGGCGAGGCCCATCGCGACATCTGCCTGATCCCGACCTCTGCGCACGGCACCAATCCGGCCTCGGCGGTGATGGCGGGGATGCGCGTCGTGCCGGTGGGCTGCGACCGCGACGGCAACATCGACATCGCCGACCTGAAGGCGAAGGCCGCGCAGCACGCCGACAGGCTCGCCGCGCTGATGGTGACCTACCCCTCGACGCACGGTGTGTTCGAGGAGCTGATCCGGGAGATCTGCGAGACCATCCACGCGCATGGCGGACAGGTCTACATGGACGGCGCCAACATGAACGCGCAGGTGGGGCTCACCAGCCCCGCGGCGATCGGCGCGGATGTGTGCCACCTGAACCTGCACAAGACCTTCTGCATCCCGCATGGCGGCGGCGGCCCCGGCGTCGGTCCGATCGGAGTCGCGGCCCATCTCGCGCCGTTCCTGCCGAGTCATCCGTTCGCGGACGCGGCCGGGCCCGCAACCGGTCCCGGACCCGTCGCGAGCGCGCCGTGGGGCAGCGCGGGCATCCTGCCGATCCCCTACGCCTACATCGCGATGATGGGCGGCGCGGGCCTGACGCAGGCGACGCAGGTGGCGATCCTGAACGCGAACTACGTCGCCGAGCGCCTGAAGGCGCACTACCCGGTCCTCTATGTCGGCGCGAACGGGCTGGTCGCGCATGAGTGCATCATCGACTGTCGCGGCTTCCAGGCCACGGCCGGCGTGATGGTCGAGGACATCGCCAAGCGGCTGCAGGACTACGGCTACCACGCGCCGACCATGTCCTGGCCGGTGGCGGGCACGCTGATGATCGAGCCGACCGAGAGCGAGTCGAAGGCCGAGCTCGACCGGTTCTGCGCGGCGATGATCGCGATCCGCGAGGAGATCCGCGCGGTCGAGTCCGGGCGCTGGCCGAAGGACGACAACCCGCTGAAGAATGCGCCGCACACGGCGGACGAGATCGCGGCCGATGCCTGGACGCATCCCTATTCACGGCGCGAGGCGGCGACGCCGCTGCCATGGGTTGCGTCGGGCAAGTACTGGCCGCCGGTGAAGCGCGTCGACAACGTCTACGGCGACCGCAACCTCGTCTGCACCTGCGAGTCGATCGAGTCCTACGCCCAGGCCGCGGAATGAACGTGATCCGTATCGTCCCGGCCGCTGCCGAGCACCGCGCCGACTGGGACCGCCTCTATGCCGGCTACGCGGCGTTCTACAAGGTCGAGCAGACGTCGGCGATGCGCGATACGGTCTGGTCCTGGCTGATGGACCCGGCGCATGAGGTGAAGGGGCTCGTGGCGCTGGACGATGCGGGCCGCGCGGTCGGACTCGCGCACTACCGGCCCTATGCGCGGCCGCTGCGCGGCGGCTATGGCGGGTTCCTCGACGATCTGTTCGTCGATCCGGCGATGCGCGGGCGGCGGATCGCGGACGCGCTGATCGAGGCGGTGGCCGCGATCGGCCGCGAGCGCGGCTGGGGCCTGATCCGCTGGATCACCGCCGACGACAACTACCGCGGCCGCGGCGTGTACGACCGGCTGGCCACGCGGACCATGTGGATCACCTACGACAAGCCCCTGTAGGGTCTCGTGCTTCACACTGCATCGGCGTGGCAGATGCGCGCCTGGGTTTCGGCGGGGGCCGATCCGGAACGATCCGGCCTGCTGCCGGGGCACCCATGGCTGATCCACCAGTTCGCGCCGCTCGAC
>NZ_JBHYDW010000210.1:0-5262 GCF_051860475.1 Elioraea sp.
GCGCGGGCTTGGGCGCCTCTGGGTGGCCGATGCCTCGGCCTTCCCCGACATGATCAGCGCCAACCCCAACGCGACCGTCTATGCGGTCGCAGAGAAGGCGTCGGACCTGATCAGGAACGAACTGCGCGAAGCGCCCTCACCCTGACCCTCTCCCGCCCGCGGGAGAGGGAACCGGGTGGCACCGGTGCGTCCCCTCTCCCGCGGGCGGGAGAGGGGCAGGGTGAGGGTCAGGCCGACTTCGCCATGATCTGCTCGGCGATGTTCCGCGGCACCGGATCGTAGTGGTGGAACTGCATCGTGAACGAGGCCCGCCCCTTCGACATCGAGCGCAGATCCGAGATGTAGCCGAACATCTCCGACAGCGGCACATGCGCGCGCACGATCACCGAAGTGCCGAGGATGTCCTGGCTTTGGATCATGCCGCGGCGGCGGTTCAAGTCGCCCACCACGTCGCCGACATGGTCGGGCGGCGTCGTCACCTCCACGTCCATGATCGGCTCGAGGATGATCGGACCCGCCTTCTTCATGCCCTCGCGGAAGCACGCCTTGGCGGCGATCTCGAACGCCATCGCCGAGCTGTCGACGTCGTGGTACTTGCCGTCGACCAGCGTGTACTTGAAGTCCACCGTCGGGAACCCGGCGAGCACGCCGGTATCGGCCTGCACCTTGATCCCCTTCTCCACCGCGGGGATGTACTCGCGCGGCACCGCACCGCCGACCACCGCGTTCTCGAACACCACTCCGCCGTTCCGGTCGAGCGGCTCGAACACGATCTTCACCTCGGCGTACTGGCCCGACCCGCCGGTCTGCTTCTTGTGCGTGTAGGTCTCGGTGTGGCTGCGTGTGATGGTCTCGCGGTACGCGACCTGCGGCGCGCCGATATTGGCCTCGACGCCGTACTCGCGCCGCAGCCGGTCGATGATGATCTCGAGATGCAGCTCGCCCATGCCGGACAGGATGGTCTGGCTGGTCTCCGGGTCGGTGCGGAGCCGCAGGCTGGGATCCTCGGACGCGAGCTTCTGCAGGCCGAGCGTCATCTTCTCGATCGAGTCCTTGGTCTTGGGCTCGACCGAGATGTCGATCACCGGCACCGGGAAGGCCATGCGCTCCAGCACCACGGGATCGGACGGATCGGCGAGCGTGTCGCCGGTCTGGGTGTCCTTCAGCCCGATGAAGGCGGCGATGTCGCCGGCGTAGACCTCCTTGATCTCCTCGCGCTTGTCGGCGTGCATCTGGAACATCCGCCCGATGCGCTCCTTGTTGCCCTTCGTGGTGTTGAGCACCTGGTCGCCCGAGCGCAGCACGCCCGAGTAGACGCGCACGAAGGTCAGCGTGCCGTACTTGTCGTTGATGATCTTGAAGGCGAGGCCGGTGAAGGGCGCCCCCTCGCTGATGACGATCTCGCGGCCCTCCCCCTCAGATCCCTCGGGGGGAACGGTGCGGATGCCCGGCACTTCGTTCGGCGCGGGCAGGTAGTCGAGCACCGCATCGAGCAGCGGCTGCACGCCCTTGTTCTTGAAGGCCGTGCCGCAGAGCACGGGGCGGAACGTGCCGGCGACCGTGCCCTTCTTGATGCAGCGCTTCAGGGTCTCGACCGCGACGTCGCCCTTGTCGAAATACTCCTCCATCGCCGCGTCGTCGACCGACAGCGCGGTATCGAGCAGCTTCTGGCGGTACTCCTTCGCCTTCTCCATCAGGTCGGCCGGGATCGGCGCATCCTTGAACGAGGCGCCGAGCTCGGAGCCGTCCCAGACGATCGCCTTCATCTCCACGAGGTCGATCACGCCGACGAACTTGTCCTCGGCGCCGATGGGAAGCTGGATCTCGATCGGGACAATGCCGAGCTTGTCGATCAGCGACTGCACGGCCTTGTAGAAGTCGGCCCCCGTGCGATCCATCTTGTTGATGAAGATGATGCGCGGGACGTTGTAGCGGTCCGCGAGACGCCAGTTGGTCTCGCTCTGCGGCTGCACCCCGGCCACGCCCTCGATGATGAAGATCGCGCCGTCGAGCACGCGCAAGGACCGGTTGACCTCGATGTTGAAGTCGATGTGGCCGGGCGTGTCGATGATGTTGATCCGGTGGTCCTTCCACTCGGCCGTCACGGCGGCGGAGGTGATGGTGATGCCGCGCTCGCGCTCCTGCTCCATGTAGTCGGTGGTGGTCGCGCCGTCATGCACCTCGCCGATCTTGTGGGTCCGGCCGGTGTAGTAGAGGATGCGCTCCGTCGTCGTCGTCTTTCCCGCGTCGATATGCGCGGTGATGCCGATGTTTCGGATACGCGACAGCGGGATGGTACGCGGCACGGTGGCCTCCTGGTCGTCCCCCCGGCCCTGCCGGGGTCTCAATAAAAAGTGCGGGCGCGGCCGGGGGGGGTGCTTGCCACCGCCAGGACCGCGCCACGCTTCCGGATCGCCGGCTTTCTGACGCGGAGCGGCCGAAAATGCAAGCTTCACGCGGCTGGCGCGGGGCTGGGCCGCGCTCAGCGCACACGCGGGTCGGCCAGCCGGTGGGCGAGGTCGGCCAGCAGATTGGCTGCGATCACGCCGAGCGCGAACAGCAGGATGACCGATTGCAGCACCGTCCAGTCGCGCCCGGCAATCGCCTGGAAGGCGAGGCTGCCGAGCCCCGGCAGGCCGAACAGCACCTCCATGGTCAGCGCCCCGGAGACCAAGCCGGCCAGGATCAGGCCCGAGACGGCGCTCAGCACGCCGGCCGCGTTCGGCAGCACGTGGCGCAGCACGATCGCCCCCGGCGCCAGCCCCTTGGCGCGCGCCGAGCGGATGAACGGGGTCGCCAGGATCTCCTTCAGCTCCTCGTGCAGGGGCTTGGCGATCTGCCCCGCAATGTCGATGCCGAGCACCAGCACCGGCATCAGGCGCTGCCCGCGCACCGGCAGCCAGCCAAGCCAGATCGAGAACACCAGGATCGCCGCCAGCCCGACGCAGAAGGTCGGCAGGGCGATCGACCACACGTTCAGCGCCTGCACGAACGCGGGGCATGGCCCGCGCGGCCGCGCCGCCGCCACCGCTGCCGCCGTGATCCCGAGGGCCAGGCCAAGGCCGAGCGCGAGCGAGGCGAGCATCAGGGTGTGCGGCAGGGCGTAGCCGATCATCTCGGCGACCGGCCGGTTGTAGCGCAGGCTCAGCCCGAGATCGCCGGCCAGCGCGCCGCCGACCCAGCGCAGGAACTGCACGCCCCAGCCGGCATCGAGGCCGAGCTCCGCCCGCAGCGCCTGCTGCTCCTGCTCGGTCAGGTCGCCCTCGATCCCGAGCACGTCGACGACATCGCCCGGAATGACGCGCATCAGCAGGAACACCAGCACGCCGATCGCGGCGGCCGTCAGCAGCTGGCGCAGGATCGGCGCGGCCAGCCGCATCAGCGCGTGCCGGCACGCAGCGGATCGGCGGCGGCGCGGATGCGGTCACCGGCGAGCGCCAGCACCAGCGTCAGCAGCGACAGCGCGAGCACGGGCGCGAGCACGCCATGCGGCGCGCGTTCGACGAAGGGCAGGCCTGCGGCGATCATCCGCCCCCAGGTCGGCGTCTCGGGCGAGACGCCGAGGCCGAGGAAGGACAGCACGCTCTCGGTGGTGACGGCGCGCGGCAGGATGATCGCCGCCTGGGTGATCAGCGCGCCGGCGACGTTTGGCGCGATGTGCCGGCGCAGGATCACCGCCGGATGGGTGCCCGAGGCGACCGCCGCCTCGACATAGGCGGCTTCCCGCTCGCGCAGCCAGGCCTGGCGTGCCACCACCGCGAAGGTCGGCGCGAAGGAGAGGCCGATCGCGATCGTCACCGGCCCGACCCCGGTGCCGAGTGCCACCATCAGCGCGAGCCCGAGCAGGACCGACGGCAGGGCACGGATCATGTCGATCAGGCCGAACACGAGCGCGGCCGGCAGCGCGCCAGAGGCAAGCGCGGCGAGGCCGAGCCCGGCGCCGGCCGCGAGCGCGAGCGCGGTCGCCCCGACCGCCACCAGCACGGTGATGCGCGCGCCCGCGAGCAGCCGCGAGAGCACGTCGCGGCCGAGATTGTCGGTGCCGAGCGAGGCGCCGGGCTGCGGCGGCAGGTTGCGCGCGGCAAGGTCCTGCCACAGCGGATCCTGGGGCGCGATCAGCGGGCCGAGCAGCGCCAGCAGCGCGACCAGGCCGAGCAGCAGCAGCGGCGTCCGCCAGGGCGAGGCGGTGGGCAACGCCGGTTCGGCCTCGGCCTCCGCCTGGCGCCAGCCCGGCAGCGGGGCTTCGGGCATCGTGCGTGGTCCCTGCCCTCATCCGGCCCCGCTCGGCGGACCGAACGAGGGCGAGCCCGCTCAGCCGATCTTCGCGAAGGCGGCGCCGCCGTCGACGCGGTTGGCGCCCCAGGTGAAACCGGGGCTCCAGCCGGTGACCTCCCTGCGATTGCCGATCGCCTCGGCGGCATGGCCGATGACGACGGTCCAATAGCGGTCCATCGCGTGCCGCCACGCCTCGAGATAGAGCGCGCGGCGCTGCTCGAGATCGGTCGCGGCGACCGCGCGCTTCACCAGCGCGTCGAAGGCCGGGTCCTGCGGCCCGCCCCACAACCCGACATTCGGTCCGTCCGACAGCATGCGGATGAAGCGCAGGAAGATGTCGGCGCGCGGCCCCGAGGCGAACGGCGCGAGATCCCAGTCATAGGCGTTCAGCCGCCGCTGCGCGCCGAGGTCGTCGAGCGCCAGGTGCTCGACCTGGAAGCCCAGCCCGCGCATCGCCTGCGCCACCGCCTGGGCGTACTCGCTCTGCCAGGAGACAATCCGGAGCGGCGTGCGCGCCGGCTCCACCCCCTCCTCGCGCAGCATCGCGCGCGCGCGGTCGAGATCGGGCGTCGCATGGCGGTCCGCCGCATGGATCGCCTCGTCCCAGTAGAACTGGCCCGGTGCGGCCATCTGGTTCGTCACCACGCCCGCGTCACCGGCGATCAGCCGCATCAGCCCGGGCTTGTCCATCGCGCAGGCGATCGCCTCGCGCACCTTCAGCCGGTCGAAGGGCGGGCGCGGACGGCGGTTGTTGAAGGACCAGAAGTACCAGGTGGTGTCCTTCATGAACTGGATCTCGATGTTCGGATCGGCCCTCAGCTCGGGCAGCGCGGCGAAGCGAGCGCGCGCGACGTGCAGGTCGCCCGCGCGCAGCGCGAGCGAGGGGTCGTCCATGTCGCGCAGCACGAACTCGACCGCCTCGGCACGTGGCAGACCGGCCTGCCAGTAGCCGTCATGCGCCTCGCCGCGGAACAGCTCGTTCGGCAC
>NZ_JBHYDW010000211.1:0-5179 GCF_051860475.1 Elioraea sp.
CGCGGAGGGCGGCACCGCGCTCTATGCCGAGACCGCCGGCAAGCCGGGCTATGCGCCGACGCGCGCTTTCTATGCCCGCAGCGGGTTTCACGCGGTCGCGACCGTGCCGGATTTCTACGCCCGCGGTGACGCGAAACTGATCCTGCTGCGCCCGCTCGACTCAGGGCGGATGTGCTAGGCTTTTCGTTCAGGCGGTAGGGCCGGCGCTCCGCGAGCGGTTCCCTCGACCGACGCGCGAGCCGATGCCGGTTCGATCCCCCGACGATACGGACGCCGGGACCGACGCTCTCGGCCTCGGACCGGCGAAGGGAGAATGAGCCATGGCGCACGCGACCACGAACGAGCACGCGATCGCCGAGACCCGCGAGCCGACGGTGCGCCGCATCACGCTCGCCGACCTGCGGGAGGTGCTGGCGAAGGGTTGGGAGGATTTTCTCGCGATCCCGACCCAGCTCGTGTTCCTCGGCGTGATCTACCCCGTGGTGGGGCTGCTCGCGGCGCGCTTCGCCACCGGCAGCCTGCTGCCGCTGCTGTTCCCGCTGCTCGCGGGGCTCTCGCTGCTCGGCCCAGTGGTGGCACTCGGCCTCTACGAGATCAGTCGTCGGCGCGAACGCGGTGAGCCCGCCTCGGCCGCGCACGCGCTCTCGGTCGTGCGCTCGCCCGCGATCAAGGCGATCGCGCTGCTCGGCGCGATGCTGCTTGGCATTTTCGTCGCCTGGATCATCGCCGCGCGCGTGATCTACCTCGCCACGCTTGGCGACGGGCCGCATGGCGAGACGATCGGCGGGCTGCTCGTGGCCGCGCTCACCACGCGCGAGGGTTGGATGCTGATCGTGATCGGCAACGGCGTCGGGCTGCTGTTCGCGCTCCTGGTCCTGACGCTCACGGTGGTGTCGTTCCCGATGCTGCTCGACCGTCCGGTGGACCCGATCGTGGCGGTGCGCACCTCGATGCGCGCGGTCGCTACCAATCCGGTGCCGATGGTGGCCTGGGGCGCTGTGGTCGCGGCGCTGCTGGTGGCAGGTGCCCTGCCGCTGCTGGTCGGGCTCGCGGTCGTTGTGCCCGTCCTCGGCCACGCGACCTGGCATCTCTACCGCCGCGTGGTCGCCTGGTAGGGGTTACGGCCCGGTGCGCGTCGGCGGGACCGGAAAGGCCCGGTGTCGTGTCTTCAACACGAGCCACGTCGACCACGCGGCGAGAAGGAACAGGAACCCGCCGAGATCGAGCGGCGAGAACCACCGATCCGCACCCGTCATCGTGTAGGCGAGGACCACCTTCACCGCCATGACGGCGAGGCCGCCGATCATCAGCGTCGGCACCACGTCACCCAGGATCGCCAGGGACGGATGCAGGGTCGCACGCGGATCGGGTACTCCCGCCGCTTCGAGCCGACGCGCTTCGGCGAGGATGGCGTTGCGGCGCGCCATCGCCGTCCAGATCAGGGTGGCACCAGCCGCGATCAGGATCACGCCCATCACGTGTCGCATGAATGACCTCCCCTCATCCCGGCGGCTCAGCGCACGACGCGCACGACCGCCAGCCGGCCGCCACGGTCGCGCCGCTCGAGCCGGTCGTAGAGCCCGACCAACCAGGCGATCCTCGCGTCGAGGCCGGCAGTCGCGCGGTCCCGTCTTGGCGCGTTGGCGGCGGCCTCGACCAGGAACGCCGTCGCCTCGAGCGGCTGTTCGGCGAGTCGCGTCTCCGGCCAGCGCGCCGTGCGCGCGGCACTCGCGGCGAGCAGCGCGAGCTTGCGCCCCCTCGGGACCACGGCACGCGCGCTGACGGAGTCGCAGCCATGGCACCGCACACTGTGGCCGATCTCGGCATAGATCAGTCGCGCCGCGCCGATTCCTGCCCGGCACGAGGCAGGCAGACGCGCGATGCCCGCCTCGGCGCGCAGGTAGAGGCGATCGGCCTCGGCCAGCAGCCGCGCCACCACCGCGCCGAGCGCGGGCGTGAAGCGCGGCGCGGCGAGCAGCGCCTCCGGATCGATCCCGGCCTGATCCAGCCAGTCGAGCGGCAGGTAGAGCCGGCCCGCGCGTGCATCCTCACCGACATCGCGCGCGATGTTGGTGAGTTGCATCGCCACTCCGAGATCGCAGGCGCGCGCGAGCACGCGCCGGTCGCGCACGCCCATCAGCAGGGCCATCATCGCGCCGACCGTGGCGGCGACGCGCGCGGCATAGGCGTGCAGCGCGGCGAGGTCCGCGTAGCGCCGCGTCTCGGCGTCCCAACGGAACCCGTCGAGCAGCGCCTCGGGCAGCGCGCGCGGGATCGCGTGCCGCGCGACCACCTCGGCGAAGGCGCGGTCGGCCGCGATCGGGAACGGCCGCCCGTCATAGGCGCGGTCGAGCCGCTCATGCAGCCGGGCGAGCGCGGCCATGCGTCCCTGGCCGAGATCGATCGCGTCGTCGGCGAGCCGGCAGAATGCGTAGATCGCGCAGGCGGGGTCGCGCACGCGCGCCGGCAGCAGCAGCGAGGCGGCGAAGAAGCTGCGCGAGCCGCCACGCAGCAGGGCGCGGCAGGCGGCCAGATCGGCTGGGCTCGGCGCGTCAGGCGAGAGCGGCATCGGGCACCACCGCGTCGAGCACCTTGGCCGAGCAGAGCACGCCGGGCAGGCCCGCGCCCGGGTGCGTCCCCGCCCCGACCAGATAGAGGCCGGCGATCTCCTCGCTCGCGTTGTGCGGGCGGAACCAGGCGCTCTGGGTCAGCACCGGTTCGAGGCCGAACCCGGCGCCGCGCGGGGCCAGATAGTCGGCGGCAAAGTCGCGCGGGGTCAGCACGCGCGAGGTGACGATCTCACGCTCGAGCCCATGCAGCAGCGTCGCGGCAAGCCGGTGCTCGATCACCTGCCGGAACGGCTCCGCCGCGGCCGTCCAGTCGGTGAGGCTGTCGAGGTTCGGCACCGGGGCGAGCGCATAGAACGCGTCGCAGCCGGGCGGGGCGAGCGCGGGATCGGTCGCGGTCGGCCGGTGCAGGTAGAGCGAGACATCGGCCGCGAGGCGCTTATGGGTGAAGATGTCGGCCAGCAGCTCGCGGTAGCGCGGCCCGAGCAGGATGGTGTGGTGGCCGACGTCCTCGTGGCGGCGCCGCGTGCCGAAGTACCAGACGAACAGCCCCATCGAGCTGCGTGCGCGGGCAAGCCTGCGGTCGGTCCAGCGGCGCCGATGCTGCGCGGGCACGAGCCGGCCATAGGTGTGCGCGGAATCCGCGTTGGAGACGACGATCCGCGCGGCGATCGTCTCGCCGTCGGCGAGGCGCACGCCGGTGGCCCGGCCATCGCGCACGGTGACGCCCGCGACCTCGGCGCCGAAGCGCAGCGTTCCGCCCTGCCCGACGATGAGGTCGGCCAGTCCGCGCACCAGCGCGCCCGTGCCGCCCATCGCGTAGTGCACGCCCCAGCGCCGCTCCAGCGCCGCGATCAGGCAATAGACCGAACTCGCCGCGAAGGGATTGCCGCCGATCAGCAGCGGATGGAAGGAGAGCGCGATGCGCAGCCGCGGATCGCGCACGTGGCGGGCCACGGTCGCGTACACGCTCTGCCAGGCGCGCAGGCGGATCAGGGCGGGCGCAACGCGCAGCATGTCGGCGAAGCGGCCGAAGGGAACGTGGCCGAGCTCTTCGAAGCCGATCCGGCAGGTCTCGGCCGAGAGCCGCATGTAGCGCTCGTAGCCGGCGACGTCGGACGGGCTGAGCCGCGCCACCTCGGCGCGCATCGCATCGGCATCGCCGGTGCAGGCGAACACCGTGCCGTCGTCGAACCGGATCCGGTAGAACGGATCGCACGGCACCAGCGTGACGTCGTCGGCGAGGCGGCGTCCGGCGAGCGCCCAGAGCTCCTCGAACAGGAACGGTGCCGTCACGATCGTCGGACCGGCGTCGAAGGTGAAGCCGTCCTGCCGGAACACCCTGGCCCGCCCGCCGGGCTGGTCGAGCCGCTCCAGCACAGTGACGCGCCAGCCGCGTGCGCCGAGCCGCACGGCGGCAGCGAGGCCGCCGACGCCGCTGCCGATCACCACCGCATGGGGGCGCGAGTCGGTCGGAATCGCCAGGGGCGGCGGCGCGTCTGTCACGGTGGACATCGAATGGGAGTGTAATGGGCGATTGACAGTTGGAGCCAGTGCCATCGCGCCCTCCGCCTAGCGGTCGGCCGGCGCGAGCGCGGCCTCCTCGATCAGCGCTGCCGCCAGGTCCGGCCGCTCCTCGTGCGCGAGGTGGCCGAGGCCCGGCAGGCTGACGATCCGGGCCGCGGGCACCAGGGCGCGCACCCGCTCGGCATCGCCCGGCGGCACGGTCCGGTCGTTCGACCCGACCACGAGGATCAGCGGCACGGCAAGGCGGGGCAGGTCACCCGCAAGCGTCCGCAGATCCCATGCCGCCATCATGGCGAGCGCGGCCGCGACATGGGAGGGCTTGCGCAGCAGCCGCGTGTAGAGCGCCACCTGCTCGGGCGGAATGGTCGAGCCCGTCCCGGCGAGCAGCCGCTCGACGGTGGCGCGGTCCGCCGCCTGCCAGGACAGCACCCAGGGCACCACCGGCAGGGTGACCATGAACCGCGCGAGGCCCGAGAACCAGGGGACGTCACCGGGGCCGTTGCGGATCGGCACCAGCGCGCCGTTGAGGCTGACGATGCTGCGCGGCACCAGCAGCCCGTCGAGCGCCATCCGCGCGAGCACGGCCGCGCCCGCCGAGTGGCCGACCGTGAACCCGGGCCTGTGCCCGAGGGCGTCGAGCAGGGCTGCCACGCGCGCGGCCATTCCCGGGAGCGTGAACCCGTCCTCGGACGGCGACTCGGTGAAGCCGTGACCCGGCAGGTCGGGCGCGATGACGGTGAAGCTGCGCGCCAGCAGCGGCAGCAGCCGGGCCCAGGAATGGGTCGCCGCGCCGGTCCCGTGCAGCAGCAGCACGGCCGGCCCCTCGCCCATCACCTGGACGTGCCAGACGATCCCCCCCGCGGGGACGAACTGGCTCGCGATCCGGTTCGGCCAGTCGCGCCCGTCATGCACCCAGTCCGGACGCCGGGTCATCGCCGGGCCTCGACATCGGCGCGTACGACGCGGCTCAGCGTGGCCGCATCGGCGTAGGGCAGGGCAAGGTAGCGTGCACCCATCTCCCGCGCGATCCGTGCCGCTTCCGGCTGTGGTCGCGGCGCGGTGTCGATCAGCAGCGCGGTGCGCCC
>NZ_JBHYDW010000212.1:0-5168 GCF_051860475.1 Elioraea sp.
CCTCGCGCAACGCGCCCTCCAGCGCCTCTGGGTCCTCGACGCGGATGCCATGGCAGCCCATCGCCCGCGCGACCGCGGCGTAGTCCATCTCGGCAAGGTCGGAGGACTGGTAGTTGCCCGGGCCGAACACCGCGTGCTGAAGCGCCTTCACATAGCCCGAGGCCGCGTTGTTGAAGATGCAGACGACGATCGCCGCGCCGAGCCGGCGCGCGGTCTCGAGCTCGCCCATCGACATGTTGAACCCGCCATCGCCGGTGAGCGCGACGACGCGGCGCTTCGGCCCGACGCCGAGCTGCGCGCCGATCCCGCCCGGTACGCCGTAGCCGATCGAGGCGAAGCCGCGATCCGGCACGAAGCTGCGGCCCGCCTGCTTGGTGTCGAAGAACAGCCCGCCCCAGTGGCCCGCGAAGCCGCCATCGGCGACCAGCACCGCATCCGCCGGCAGCACGCGGTTCAGCGCGCCCATCAGCCGGCCGACATTGATCGGGCGTTCGCTGCTCTCCAGCCGCTCGCGCGCGCCCTCGCGCCAGCGCGCCATGCGTTTCGGCACCGAGGCGACCCAGTCGGCGCGCCGGCGCAGACGCGCGGCCCCGTCGCCGACGAATGCCGCCAGATCGGCAAGTGCCAGCCGCGCATCCGCGGCCAACGCGACATCAGCACGGGTGGTGCGGCCGATCTCCTCGGCGACGATGTCGATGTGGATCAGCCGCTTACCCGGCGGAATGAGCGCGAAGCGCCTCGTCGCGATCTCGCCGAGCTTGCAGCCCACGACGAGCAGGCAGTCGCTCTCGGCGATCATCGCGTTGGCAATCCGGTCATAGCGGCCGAACAGCCCGGCCGAGAGCGCATGCATGCACGGGATCGCGCCCTTGCCCGACATGGTGTGCGCGACGGGGATCCCCTGCCCTTCCGCGAGCGCCAGCAGCGCGTCGTACGCCTCGGAGATGTGCACCCCGCCACCGGCCAGGATCAGCGGCCGCTCGGCCTCGGCCAGCATCCGCCCCGCCGCCGCGAGCAGGGCCGGGTCAGGCCGCGTGCGTCGCGCCTGCGCCTTCAGCGTGCCGGGATCGATCCAGAACTCGGCGGCGTCGAAATCGTGCTCGCCATGCGCGACATCCTCCGGCACCTCGATCAGCACCGGGCCCGGCCTGCCCGAGGTCGCGACCGCGAAGGCGCGGCGCAGCAGTTCGGGCACGCGCGATGTCAGCTCGATGCGGATGGCGTCCTTCACCGCCGGGCGCAGGATGTCGAACTGGCGCGCCTCCTGCGTCATGTTCTTCCAGGCGTGCTGCCGGTTCGCGCCGCCGATGATGGCGATCATCGGCATGCCGCCGTTCAGCGCCTCGATCAGCCCGGTGGTGAGGTTGGTCGCCCCCGGCCCGAGCGTGCCATCGCAGATGCCGGGCCGGTTGGTCACGCGCGCATAGGCGTCGGCGGCGAAGGCGCCGCAGCGCTCGTCGTTGATCAGGGCGTGGCGCAGCCCGAGCGCGCGGCACGCCTCGTAGAACGGCAGCAGCTGGAACCCGCCCATGCCGAACATCGGACCGGCACCGGCGAGCTTCAGCATCTCCGCAAGCGCTGCCCCACCCGTCATCCGGCGGAGCGTGTTCGAGACCGGCGTGGCATCCATGCGTGACGTGTCCCTCAGGCGATCCTGCGGGTCGCGGCGGCGCGCACCACCTCGACAAACTCGCGGCAGCTCTGCCCGACGCGTCCGCCCAAGCGCGCGGCCGTGTCGTTCACCGCCGAGATGACGCCATCGCTCCAGGTGGACATCGCCTCGCCGATGCGAGCGCTCTCGGCCGAAACCGTCGCGCCCGCGATGCCGCGCCCGTCGAGCGCGGGCAGACGCGTGAACCCGGCCGCGTCGATGCCGCCGCCGGCGTCGTTGTACACCGCCGCGAGCACCGGCTGCTTGACCGCCATCGCCGGCTTTCCGCCCGGCAGCCCGCCATGGCTGCCGGTGACGATGATGTGGCCCGCATCCTCAGGCAGGACCAGGCTGTTGGAATCAAGCGCGAGCACACGGATGCCGCCGCGTCCCGCCTCGGCGATCGTGGTGCGCGCCTCCTCGATCACCGGGACGAGTGGCGGCTTGAGCAGCCCTGCGGCGGCGAGCCGCTCGACTGCCTCGGCCGCGGACATCCCGACCGCGAGCCCGAGCGAGGCCGCTTGCGCATTCACCGCGCTCAGCACGCCTCGCGCGAGACAGTCCGCGCCGTCGCCGATCCGCGCCGAGAGATGCCCGATCGCGGCGGCCGGCACGGCGATGCGCGCGAGCCAGTCGAGCCCGGAGATGCCCGCACGGTCGCGGCCGATCCCCGCGTCGTGCAGGACCACACCGACAACACCGCGCTGCGCCGCATACCACGCTGAATAGATCCCGCCATGCGAGCCGCAGAGCGCCACACGCCCGCGCGCCTCGCTGGGCAGGTGGGTGACGCTGTCGAGAACCAGGGGACCGCCCGCCATCACGCCACTCCCTCCCGGACGCGGCTTGATTGTTGAGCGCGGTTCCGCAGGATGCGCAAGAGGAACAGGGGACCGTTCATGGCCGATACGGCGCCGACCGGGCACAACACGCGCCGGTTGCTCGACCTCTACCGCATGATGGTGCGCATCCGCGCCTTCGAGGAGACCGCGCTTGCCGCGCACGAAGCCGGGCAGATGCCGGGGCCGCTGCACGTCTCGATCGGCCAGGAGGCGGTCGCGGCGGGGGTGTGTCTCAACCTGCGCGCGGATGACCGCATCACCTCCAACCACCGCGGCCACGGCCACGCGATCGCCAAGGGCGCGGGCATCGCCGGCATGATGGCCGAGCTGTTCGGGCGCGCCGCCGGGCATTGCGGCGGCAAGGGCGGCTCGATGCACATCGCCGACTTCTCCGTCGGCATGCTCGGCGCCAACGGCGTAGTCGCCGGCGGCATCCCGATCGCGGTCGGCGCGGCGCAGGGGCTGCGCCTGCTGGGCTCGGACGCGATCGTCGCCTGCTTCTTCGGCGACGGCGCGATCAACCGGGGCCCGTTCCTGGAAGGGCTGAACTGGGCCGCGCTCTATCGCCTGCCGGTGCTGTTCGTCTGCGAGGACAACGGGGTCGCCGCCTTCACGCGCGCCGGCGAGGTGACCTCCGGGACAGGCGCGGTCGCACGCGCCCAGGCGATCGGCGTGCCGGGCGAGAGCGTAGACGGCAACGACGCGGTGGCGGTGGACGAGACGGTGAGGCGGCTGGTCACGTCCGTGCGGCGCGGTGACGGGCCGCGTCTTCTGCATCTGCATACCTATCGTCTGCTCGGCCACACCAGCACCGACAAGGCCGCTTGGCGACCGGAGCAGGAGGTGGCCGAGGCGCGCGGGCGCGATCCGATTGCGCGGCTGCGGCACCGCCTGCTGGAGGCGGGCGCGACGACGGCGGCACTGGACGCGATCGTCGCTGATGCCGCAGCCGAAATGACCGCCGCGCGCGATGCCTCCCTCGCCGCCCCCTGGCCCGATCCCGCGACCGCGTGGACCGACGTGCTCGACGCCGACCGTCCGGAGGCCGCGTGATGGACGCGCCCGCGACCACCGAGACGCTGACGCTGGTGGAGGCCGGGCGCCGCGCCGCCTTGCAGGAAATGCAGCGCGATCCGCGCGTCTGGGTGCTGGGCGAGGATGTCGCGCGCGGCGGACTGTTCGGCCAGTATCGTGGCTTCCTCGACGCGTTCGGGCCCGACCGTGTCGTCTCCACGCCGATCAGCGAGAGCACGATCATGGGGGCCGGGCTCGGCGCCGCGCTGGTCGGCACACGGCCGATCATCGAGATGCGCATCTTCGACTTCGTGATGTGCGCGATGGATGAGCTCGTCAACCAGATCGCCAAGATCCGCTACATGTTCGGCGGCCAGGCCAAGCCCGCCGTGGTGGTGCGTATGCCGCACGGGATCTGGCGCAACTCCGCCGCGCAACACAGCCAGACACTCGAGGCGTGGTTCGCGCATCTGCCGGGCGTGGTGGTCGTGGCACCGTCCACGCCGGCCGACACGGCGGGGCTGCTGGTCGCGGCGATCCGCTCGGACGATCCGGTGCTGTTCTTCGATCCGAAGAACCTGTTCGGCGTGACCGGACCGGTGCCGATGCAGATCGACCCGCTGCCGTTCGGACGCGCGCGGCAGGTGCGGTCCGGTACCGACCTCACGATGGTGGCCTGGTCGGCGATCCTGCCCGACTGCGAAACCGCCTGCGCCACACTCGCCGCCGCGGGGATCGCGGTCGATCTGATCGATCTGCGCACGCTGTGGCCATGGGACGAGGAGGCGGTCGCGGCCTCGGTCGCGCGCACGGGGCGGCTGCTGGTGGTGCACGAGGCGGTGCAGGCGGCTGGGTTCGGCGCGGAGGTTGTCGCGCGCACGATCGAGCGTCTCGGCCCTTCGGCGGTGAAGGCGGCGCGGCGCCTTGGTGCGCCGCGCGTGCCCGTGCCGTTCAGCCCGCCGCTCGAGGAGGTGGTGAAGGTGACCGCGCCGAAGATCGTCGCGGCGGCGCGGGCGGCGGTCGGGGCGTAGGGCAGCGGCGGAACCAGGGCGGTCGGCGGCCGCACGCCCGCGTGGGCCGGGCCGAGATCGGAGCCGCCGATGCCGAGGCTGAGCACAGTGGCGAAGGGCGCGCCGTTCGCCGCCGTGATGCGTCCGGTGTGCACGGAGGTGACGAAGTCGTGCATCCGGTCGCGCTCGGCGTGGAGATTGGCGGAGTCATCCTCCACCTGTCGGCCGTGCGGGCGCGGTGGGCGGCGCTGCGGCGCGCGCGCAGTGCGATGTGCAGGGCGGCGCGGCGTTCGGTCGCGTTCACCCGGTTGCCTGCCGCCATGCGGCGGAGGACGGCGCTGAACTCGGCGGCGTTGGCGAGCGCGAGCAGGCTGTCGAGCAGCGCGTCGTCGAGCGCGGCTTCGGTGAGCCACTCGAATGGGAGCGCCTCGACAACTGCCGCGCCTCGCGTATCACCGTCGCCCGCCCGGACTCCTCGATCACGGCAGGTTCGACCGGCGGGATGCGCGCCTGGGCGGTCGATCGCCTCCTGAAGATGCGATCGACCTTCGGCTACGTCCTGCGCTCCACGATCGACGAGGCGGCCGCGCGCCGGCGGGCTTCGCGATCCACCAACGGCGGGGACCCTTCGTGCATCAACGGCTGAGGTGT
>NZ_JBHYDW010000213.1:0-4956 GCF_051860475.1 Elioraea sp.
GTGAGGTTGGACCGGTACGCGGTCGGCTGCATATATTGGCCGAGCGGATAGTAGGGGACCTCGCGCATCGCCTCCAGCTGGATCTCGCGGCAGATCGCCTTCTGCGCCGCCTCGTCGGGCGCGCGGAACCAGGCCTCGCGCAGCTCCTCGACGCGCGGCATGGTCGCCCAGCCGGCATAGCCTGCCTCGCCATTGCCGCGCAGCGCGATGTGCCCGGCCGGGTTCAGCCAGTCCGCGCCCGCCCAGTTGGTCATGAAGGCGCTCCATCCGCCCTCCGACACGGGACCCTTGCGGTTGCGCCGCTGCAGCATGGCGTTGAATTCGACCGAGAACACCTCGACCGTCATGCCCGCCTTCTTGAGCATGTCCGCGGCCACCGCGCCCTGCGACATCAGCACCGTCGAGTTGGACGGCACCATCAGCAGCACCGTTTCGCCCCTGTAGCCGGCCGCGCGGAGGTCGGCCTGCACCTTGTCGTAGTCGGGTGGTGTCCTGAACACCTCGAGCCCGTCCTCCGAGGCCATCGGTGTGCCGGGACAGAAGAACCCGAGCGGTACGTGATAGAGGTCAGGCTCTCCCGGTCCCATCAGCGCCTGCATGTACGCGGTCTGGTCCACCGCGCCGAGCAGCGCACGGCGGATCGCCGGATTGTTGAACGGCGGCTGGATGTGGTTCACGCGCATCATCGCCACGAAGCCGGTTCGGTCGAGCACGCGCACCGTCACACCGCGCGCCCGGCGCAGCATCGCCAGATGGTCGTGATAGGCGTATTCCTGCCAGTCCTGCTCACCCGAGACGAGCGCGGCGGTTGCGGTCGAGCTGTCCGGGATCACGTGCCACTCGACCCGGTCGAAATGCACCACCTTGGGCCCCGAGGTCCAGCCGAGCGGACCGTCCTTGCGCGGCACGTAGCGCTCGAACCTGGTGTAGACCTCGATCGTGCCGGCCACGCGCTCATCGGCCTTGAAGCGGAACGGTCCGCTGCCGACAAGTTCGGTCACCTGGGAGAACGGATCGGTCCTGGCCAGCCGCTCCGGCATCATGGCGCAGACCGGCACCGAGGCCTTGCCGAGCGCGATCGGCAGCAGCGGGAAGGGATGCTTCAGGCGGAAGCGGATCGTGCGGTCGTCGGGCGCCGAGAGCTCGTCGGTCGTGGCGATCAGCGTCGCGCCGAAGGGATCGCGCTTGGCCCAGCGCTCGATGCTGGCGACGCAGTCGCGCGCGAGCACGGGCTCGCCGTCGTGGAACGAGAGTCCCTCGCGCAGGGTCAGCGTCCAGAGCCTGCCGTCGTTTTCGATGCGGTGCCCCTCCACCATCTGCGGCGTGGCCCGGAAGCTGCTGTCCATGCCGTAGAGGGTGTCGAACACCATGTAGCCATGGTTGCGCGTGATATAGGCGGTGGTGGTGACGGGATCGAGCGTCACCAGCGCCTGCTGCGGCGTGAAGCGCAGCGTCGCCGCCGCCTGGGCGCGGACGAGCGCCGGGCCGGCGAGCGTAGCGGCGAGACCCGCGCCAGTGGCGGTCACCAGGGTGCGACGTCGGATCATGTCGGTTCTCCCTCGGTGCAGGGCACCGTGCGCGGCGGGCCGGCACAAGGTGCGGATCCTGCGTTTGACATGTGCCCGAACGGTGCGCGCACCAGCGTGAGCTGACAACCCCGGTCCGGGTCGGCGCGGTCTTCCATGCCCTTGACGGCCTTCGCATCTCCCGGCCGAGCGTGGGGCACTGCTGCCAAACGGTCAGATCGTCGTGGAGGTCGGAACATGGCGCGCAGTCGCGCGCTGCATCAGGTCGCCGCATGTGGTGGTCGGTTCGGCCGCACCCCCTTCGCCAGCCGCGCGGCATTGCCAGCTTGGTGGGCAGGCGCGCTGCCGTTGACCTCTCTCGTATCACTTGCAGCGCGACTGCCTCAGGGTCGGTCACTCGGTCCATCGTTGCGTGGGTTGAGCGCCACATCGCCGGATGGGTCCGGGTCTGGGTCCGGGTGGACTGTCTCTGTCGCGCTATCTTTCGTAGCAGCCCTCGTCAGGCCACCGCGCGATGGCTCGGTGGTGCACGTGACGCGGAGAGGGGGTGTACGGAGGTGTGGGGAAACGACCCGAACCCGGACCCACGTGGACCCTGTCTCGCGGCGCCAAGCTGTGCCGCGGTTGCCGGGCCTCCCGTCACGCAGCCTGCCGATGACGCCAATCCGATCCGCGCATCAGATCACCAGCCGGTTCGAGAACACTCTCCTGCTCGATGATGCCACGAACAACGCCGCGCTGGAGGTGGCGTTCGAGTACCGCATCAGCGCCACCCGCCGGCTCACCGTGACGCTGCACGAGACCTACCTCGCGCTCACCAAGACACCAATCCAGGGGCCGGCCGGCGTCGAGGCCGCCTTCGAGTTCCGCGCCGCTTTCAATGCCGCCGCCGGGCGCATGATGACCGTCACGCTCAGGAACGGCGGCGCAGCGTATGCCTGATCAGTGGCCGAACTCGGACAGGTCCGCCAGCAACACCGCCAGATCCTGCGCGCCGCGCACCACGCGCAGGATGCGGGGTGGCGTCAGGTCGGGCTCATAGACGATCACGTAGGGAAAGCGCTGCAGGACGAAGAACCGGAAGCGCTCCGGCGCAAACTCGATGCGCACCTGCCCGATCGCCGGATGCTCGCCGATCGCCTTGGCGGCCCGGTTGGCCGCAACGCGCAGCCGGTCAGCGGCGATCGGATCCTCGCGTGCGATCCACGCGACCGCTTGGCGCAGATCGGCCAATGCCTCGCGCGTGAACCGCGCCGGCGCCTTCGGTCTCGCCGGGCTCAAGCGCGCTTCTTCGCCGCAGCGATCACCGTCTTCAGTTCGGCGTCCACCTCGTCCGCCGAGAGCGTGCCTTCACGATCCGCGCGCGCGCTCACGTCGCACAACATCGCCACGAAGCGCTCACGACGCTCTTCCGCCTCCTGCATCAGGCGGAGTGCGTGACGCATCACCTCGCTGGCGTTGGCGAACCGGCCCGAGGCGACGCTCGCCTCGATGAACTGCAACTGCTGGGGCGTCAGGCTGACGTTCGGCACGACTCACACTCCATAACCTTATGGCCAAGTTGGACATGGCCGGGGCGAAGGTCAAGACGCAAGCCCGGAGGTACCCATGCTCACCCTCGACATCGCGCGCGAGCCGCGCTGGCTCGACCTGCCGCAGGGCGTGCGGTTGCTCGCGAAGCCGCTTGACCGGATCACGCGGGCGGCGGCAGAGGGCGCCGCGCAGATCGAGGAAGCGAAGGTGCTGCTCGGCGAGGCCGCCCAACAGGAGCGGTCCGTCTTCAACGGCCTCTACTTCATGCTGCTCGTGCGCCTGTTTGCGCGCCGCGTCGTCACCGCCTGGGAGGGCGTGGGCGACCGCGACGGCGCGCCGCTCGCGCTTTCGCCGACGGCGCTGGACGCGCTGATGGAGCACGACGACATGGCGGTCGCGTTCTGGGACGCGATGATCGGCCGGCCCGACCCGGCGGAGGCGGAGGGAAACGGCTGAAGGCCCGCGCCGCCTGGCATGGCGGCGGCGGGCCGGAGTACTGCCGCGGCTGCGCGGCGACCGAGCGCGACTGCGGCGTGGCCTGCCCCTACGCCGCCAACGCACCCACCACCATCGAAGAGGTGGCGTGCTGGCAGGCGGCGCTGCTCTGCATCGTTCCGGGCTTCACCGGGCCGAAGCTCGACCTCCCCGCCGCGCTGCGCATCGCCGAGAGCCTCGGCGTGCCGACGGCGCCTGGCGTGACGCTGCTCGGCGCGCTGCGCCAGGGATGGCACGAGGGGCAGGCATCGCGGAGGCCTGCCAACGGCTGAACGCTCAGGCGGCCCGCTTCGCCAGCCACTCGCGCACCGCCTCGCTGATCCGCGTCTGCCAGCCCGGGCCGGTCGCGCGCAGGCGCTCAAGGAGTTCGGGTTCGAGCCTGATCGTCACCTGACGCTTCGCCGCGGGCGAGCGCGGACGCCCACGGCCGCGCCGCACCAGCGTCTCGCCGACATACACATCCGCCCGAGCGAAGTGCTCGGCGGTCAGTTCCGGCGCGTCGTCCGGATCAACCCAGGGCTTCGCGCCAACGCGCTTCTTCTTTGGCATTGCCATACCTCATCGAGATGACGCGCCGCGCGTTGCCGCGCGGCGTCCAGACCAGCACCACGAACCGCTCATGCAGGTAGCCCGCCGTGATGAAGCGGGGCTCGCCGTAGTCGCGCCGCGTGTCCTGCGCGACCGTATGGAGCCCGGCGAAGACCTCGGCCGCAGTGGCCAAGTCCAATCCTCGCTCCTCCAGGGTCTTGGCCCGCTTGGCCGGGTCGAAGGTGATCCGCACGTCACTTATCGTAGCTACGTTTATTCGTCAGGGCAACCGCAACCTGCGCAGAGGGGTGCACCGTGAGTGACGCGACGCGCCGGCTGTCGGTCCGGCTCTCGGTGGACGGCGCGCAGCAGATGCGTCAGGAACTGACGCGCACGGGCGAGGCCGGCGAGCAGGCGCTCGCGCGCATCGTCGGCGGGGCGCAGCGCGCGTCATCGGCGCTCAACCTGCTCGGCATCGGCCTTGGCGCGCTCTCGGTCGGCGCGCTCGCCACCTTCGCCCGCCGCGCGGTCGATGCGGTGGACGGGCTCGGCGAGCTCGCGGACCAGCTCGGCGTCTGGACGGACGCGTTGCAGGCGTTCCGCTTCGCCGCGATCGAGACCGGGGTCCGGAACGAGGAGCTCGAACGCGGCCTCGCGACGCTGACGCGCCGGATCGCCGAGGCGGCGACGGGCGAGCGCGCGGCGGAGGAGGCGTTCCGCCGGCTCGGCGTGGCGTTCACGGACGCGGCCGGCAATGCGCGCACGACCGAGGGCGTGCTCGCCGACATCGCCGACCGCATCGCCGCGGTCGAGAGCCCGGCCGAGCGGGCGCGGATCGCCACCGAAGTGTTCGGCGACCGGCTCGGCCAGCGAC
>NZ_JBHYDW010000214.1:0-4954 GCF_051860475.1 Elioraea sp.
AAGGCTAGGTCCCCACGGCGCTGTCAGCCGATCTGCTGGATCGCGCTCAGCATCCACGGGCCGCCCTGCACCCGCACAAAGGTCCAGAGCTCCGTCACCGTCTCGTGCGGTGTCGTGCCCGGCAGGGCCGGCGGCGCGCCGGCCGGCACGTCCACATCCGTCAGGCTGAAGCGCATCGCCACCGTCGCGTAGTCGCGCACGCCCTCGCGCCAGGCCTCGCTGACATCGCCCTCCTCGAAGGCGAGACCGGAAACCCGGTTGCGCACGCCGCGCCGGGCGTCCTCTTCGAGCTGGTCGGTGACATAGCCGAGCATCTCCGGCGTCAGCATTCTTGCGAGTGTCGCCGTATCCGCCTCGCTCCACGCCGTCTGGATATCCTTCAGGGCCGTCTCGAAGGTGGCGAGATCCTCGTCGCCGAGCCGCAGCGGCAGGTGCCCGCCGCCGGCGAAGCCCGCACCACTGCGCGGCATCGGCCCACTGCCCAGATCCGGCACGGGGGTCCGCCCGGCCGCAGCCCCGGCCATCGCCGGCGCGGCGCGGAACAGCCGGAGCCCGAGCCAGATCAGCCCGCCGATCAGGGCGATCTGCAACAGCGCGCCGAGTACCCCACCGAGCCCGGCACCGAAAAAGCCCGAGCCCATCAGCAGCCCAATCAGCCCGCCGGCGAGCAGCCCGCCCATCAGTGCGCCGCCGAATCCCGGTCGCGCGGCGGTCGCCGGTGCCGCCGCGGCAGCAGCCGGCCGCGCCGGCTGGGTGATGCTGCGCTGCACCGGCTGCGCGGGCTGGGGCGCAACGCGGCTCGGCGGCGGCGGCGCATAGGTCTGTCCGCCGCGGCTGCCGAAACTTCCGCCGCGGCCGATCCGCGCCTCGGCGATCGCAGGTGCGAGCGCCAGGGTCAGGGTCGCGGCCAGGGCCGTGTAGAGGGCGAAGCGTCGCATATTGGACCTCCCGGGGGTCGTTCGCGCATGAAGATGGCCCTTCCCGCGCCCGGGCGCTAGCGTCGCGTGCATGCGCATCGCCGCTCTCCCGCTCGCTCTGCTGCTGGCGCTCCCCGCGGCCGCGCGCGAGATCAAGCTCTCGACCTGGAACATCGCCTGGCTGACCACCAGGCAGGCCGGCCACCCGGCCGTGCCGCGGACCGTGCACCGGCGCACGGACGCCGATCTCGCGCTGCTGCGGCGCTACGCCGCGCGGCTGGACGCGGACATCGTCGCGCTTCAGGAGGTGGACGGGCGGCTCGCGGCCGCGCGCGTGTTCGACGCCACCGCCTACGACTTCCACTTCACCAGCGAGACCGACGTCCAGCGTCCTGGCTTCGCGATCCGCCGCGGCATCCACTGGCGCGCGAACCCCGATCTGCTGGAGCTCGACCTGGTGCCGGATGCGCGCTTCAGCCTCCGGCGCGGCGCCGACATCACGGTGGAGATCGAGGAGCGCACCGTGCGCCTGCTGAACGTGCACCTGCGCGCGGGCTGCACCTGGGACAGCCTGACCGACTCCGAGCGGGCGCAGTGCGCGGATCTCGCGCGCCAGGCGCACCATATCGCCCGCTGGATCGCCGCGCGGCGCGCGGCCGCCGACGCCTTCATCGTGCTCGGCGACTTCAACCGGCGCATGGATGGCGACGACGACGACGTGTTCCAGGTTCTGTCCGGCGCGGCCCCGCTGACGCGCGCGACCGCGGGGTTTTCGAACCCGTGCTGGGGCGGGGCGGTGTTCATCGACCACATCCTGCTCGGCGGCGCGGCGCGCGACTGGCTGGTGCCGCGCAGCCTGCGCGTGATGGTCTATCGCGAGACCGACCGATCGTTCCGCGACCGGCTGTCGGATCACTGCCCCGTGAGCGTCACGCTCGACGTGAAGTAGCGACGCGCAATCAGACCGTCAGCAGCCGGCGCAGTTCCGTGGGATCGAGCGCATCGGGCCGGCCGCTCGCGGCCACCTCGCCGCGGTCCATCACCACCATCCGGTCGGCGAGTTCGGCGGTGAAGTCGAAATACTGCTCGACCAGCAGGATCGCCATCTGCCCTTGCGCGCGCAGATGCGCGATCACGCGGCCGATCTCCTTGATGATCGAGGGCTGGATGCCCTCGGTCGGCTCGTCGAGCACCAGCAGGCGCGGGCGGGTGACGAGGGCGCGCGCGATCGCGAGCTGCTGCTGCTGCCCACCCGACAGATCGCCGCCGCGCCGGCGCAGCATCGCCTTCAGCACCGGGAACAGCGCGAAGATCTCCTCCGGCACGCGCCGCTCGCCGCGCCTGAGCAGGAACAACCCGGTCTCGAGATTCTCCGCCACGGTCAGCAGCGGGAAGATGTCGCGGCCCTGCGGCACATAGGCGATGCCGCGGCGCGCGCGCTCATAGGCCGGCATCCCGTCGATCCGCGCGCCCTCCCAGGCGATCGAACCGGTGGCGATCGGATGCTGGCCGACGATCGCGCGCAGCAGGCTGGTCTTGCCGACACCGTTGCGCCCGAGCACGCAGGTGACCTCGCCGACCGCGGCTTGCAGCGAAACGCCGCGCAGCACCCGGGCAGCCCCGTAGGCGAGATCGATCCCCTGCACCGCCAGCATCTCTCAGCGCCCCAGATACACCTCGACCACGCGCGGATCGGCGCTGACATGGTCGATCGAGCCCTCGGCGAGTACCGCCCCCTCGTGCAGCACCGTCACCTTCACGCCGAGCGCGCGCACGAAGGCAATGTCGTGCTCGACCACCAGTACCGAGTGGTCGCGGTTGATCCGGCGCAGCAGATCGGCGGTCTCCTCGGTCTCGGCATCGGTCATGCCAGCAACCGGTTCGTCGAGCAGCAGCAGATCCGGTTCCTGCGCGAGCAGCATGCCGATCTCGAGCCACTGCTTCTGGCCGTGCGACAGCGCGCCGGCGCGGCGGTGGCGATGCTCGGCGAGATGCACGGTGTCGAGGATCGCCGCCAGACGCTCGCGCTCGGAGGCGGAAGCGCCGCCGCGCAGGCTCGCGCGCACGCGCCGGTCGCCGGCGAGTGCCAGCAGCAGGTTGTCGAACACGGTATGCGTCTCGAACACGGTCGGCTTCTGGAACTTGCGCCCGATGCCGAGCGCGGCGATCGCCGGCTCGTCGAGCCGCGTGAGATCGTGGCTGTCGCGGAACAGGGCGCGTCCGAAGTCAGGACGTGCGCGCCCCGTGATCACGTCCATCATGGTGGTCTTGCCAGCGCCGTTCGGACCGATCACTGCGCGCATCTCGCCGGGCTCGATGATCAGCGACAGGGCGTTCAACGCGCGGAATCCATCGAAGCTGACGGTGATGCCGTCGAGATAGAGCAGCGTCGCGGGCGCGCTCATGCAGGCCGCGGCGCCGGCGTGCCGGCATCCACCCGCACGAACTCGCGCGGCGGCGGCAACAGCCCGATCAGCCCACGCGGCAGGAGCAGCGTGACCAGGATGAACAGCCCGCCGAGCGCGAACAGCCACAGCTCGGGCAGCGCGGCGGTGAACAGCGTCTTGCCGAGATTGACCGCGACCGCGCCGAGCACCGCGCCCGCAAGCGTGCCGCGCCCGCCGACCGCGACCCAGATCACCGCCTCGATCGAGTTGGTGGGGGCGAACTCGCTCGGGTTGATGATGCCGACCTGCGGCACGTAGAGCGCGCCGGCGATGCCGGCGAGCACGGCCGAGAGCACGAGTGCGGCGAGCTTGTATGCCTCCGGCCGGTAGCCGAGGAAGCGCACGCGGCTCTCGGCGTCACGCACGGCGACGAGGACAAGGCCGAATCGGGTCGCAAGCAGCGCGCGCACCAGGATCAGCCCGGCCGCGACCGCGATCGCGGAGGCCGCCATCAGCGTCACGCGCATGCCATCCGAGCGCAACGGGAAGCCGAGAAGGTCGCGGAAATCCGTGAGCCCGTTGTTCCCGCCGAAGCCCATGTCATTGCGGAAGAACGCGAGCATGGTCGCAAAGGTCAGCGCCTGGGTGATGATCGAGAGATAGACGCCGGTGACACGCGCGCGGAAGGCGAGGAAACCGAAGCCGAAGGCGAGGAGCCCGGGCACCAGCGCCACCATCAGCATCGCGACCGGGAACAGGTCGAAGCCGCGCCAGTACCAGGGCAGCTCGGTCCAGGAGAGGAACACCATGAAGTCGGGCAGCACCGGATGCGCATAGACCCCGCGCGGCCCGATCAGCCGCATCATGTGCATGCCCATCGCGTAGCCGCCGAGACCGAAGAACACGCCGTGGCCGAGGCTCAGGATGCCGCCATAGCCCCAAACGAGATCGATCGAGAGAGCCAGCAGCGCGTAGGTGAGATACTTGCCGGCCAAGCCGACAACGTGCGTCGGCACGTGCAGCCTGTCGCCGGGCGCGAAGGCGAGATTGCCGATCCCGACCACGACCGCAGCGGCGAGCACCAGCACGACGGCGACGGCGATCAGGCGATCGTTGCCGATCGCACGCATCATGCCTCAGCCGCCCTGCCCTTGAGCGGAAAGAGGCCGCGCGGCTTGCGCTGGATGAACAGCACGATCCCGATCAGCACGACGATCTTGCCGAGCACCGCGCCCGCGAAGGGTTCGAGCAGCTTGTTGACCACGCCGAGCGTCAGCGCACCGACCAGTGTGCCCCAGAGATTGCCGACACCGCCGAACACCACCACCAGGAAACTGTCGATGATGTAGGACTGGCCGAGATTGGGGCTGACATTGTCGATCTGGCTCAGCGCGACGCCGGCGAGGCCGGCGACACCCGAGCCGAGCGCGAAGGTCGCGGCGTCGACGAGCGGCGTGCGGATGCCCATGCTCGCTGCCATGCGCCGGTTCTGCGTCACGGCACGCATCGCGAGCCCGAGCGCCGTGCAGCGCAGAATCAGCACGAGCCCCGCGAACACCAGCGCGGCAAAGACGATGATCCAGAGCCGATTCCAGGTGATCGAGAGGCCGAGAAGCTCGGTCGATCCGCTCATCCACGAGGGATTGGAGA
>NZ_JBHYDW010000215.1:0-4754 GCF_051860475.1 Elioraea sp.
GCGACGCGTCGCACGGCGACATCTCCACCAACGCCGCTCTCGTGTTGGCCAAGCCGCTGCGCACCAACCCGCGCGCGCTCGGCGAGACACTCGCCGAGGCCCTGCGCGCGCACCCGGCCGTCGCCGCCGCCTCGGTCGCCGGCCCCGGTTTCGTCAACGTCGCCCTGCGCCCGGAGTTCCTCCAGGACCGGCTCGCCGACATCCTCGCCGCCGGCACCGACTACGGGAACTCGACCATGGGGCGCGGCGTGCGCGTGAACGTCGAATACGTCTCCGCCAACCCGACCGGCCCGCTGCATATCGGCCACTGCCGCGGCGCCGTGGTCGGCGATGCGCTCGCCGCCCTGCTCGCCAAGGCCGGCTACGACGTCACCCGCGAGTACTACATCAACGACGCCGGCGCGCAGGTCGATGCGCTCGCCTGGGCCGCCTACTGGCGCTACCTCCAGGCGCTCGGCACGGCGCTGACGGAAGCCGAGTTCGACGCCCTCGTGCCCGGCGGGCTGCAATACCGCGGCGAGTACCTGGTCCCGGTCGGCGAGGCGCTCGCCCGCCGCCACGGCACCGCACTCGCCGGCCCGAACGCGACACCGGCCGATCCCGCGCGCTGGATCGAGCGTGTGCGCGACGAGACCGTCGCCGCGATGATGGATCTCATCCGCGAGGACCTCGCCGCCCTCGGCGTGCGCCAGGACGCCTTCGCCTCCGAGGCCGCCCTCGTCCGCTCGCGCGCGGTCGAGCGCGTGCTGGCCGAGCTCGAGGCGCGCGACCTGATCCATGTCGGCGTGCTCGAGCCGCCCAAGGGCCAGAAGCCCGACGACTGGGAGCCCAGGCCGCAGACGCTGTTCCGCGCGTCGCGCTTCGGCGACGACACCGACCGGGCGCTCAGGAAGTCCGACGGCTCGAACACCTACTTCGCCAACGACATCGCCTACCACGCCGACAAGATCGCGCGGGGATTCACCCGGCTGATCGATGTCTGGGGTGCGGATCACGGCGGCTACGTCAAGCGCATGCAGGCCGCCGTGCAGGCCGTGGGGCAGGGGACGGCCACGCTGGAGATCGTGCTCTGCCAGATCGTGCACCTGCTGAAGGGCGGCGAGCCGATGCGCATGAGCAAGCGCGCCGGCACCTTCGTCACCCTGCGCGACCTGATCGACGGGGTCGGCCGCGACGTCGTCCGATTCATCATGCTGACGCGAAGGGCGGATGCGCAGATGGAGTTCGACCTCGACAAGGTGCGGCTGGAGACTAAGGACAATCCGGTCTTCTACGTGCAGTACGGACATGCGCGCTGCCGGTCCGTGCTGCGCCACGCAGCCGAGGCGTTCGGGGCCGAGGCCGTCGCACCCGCATCCCTCGCGGCCGCGCCGCGCGACAGCCTGACGGACCCGGCCGAGCTCGCGCTGATCCGCGCCCTGGTCCAGTGGCCGCGCGTGGTCGAGCAGGCGGCTTCCGCAGCCGAGCCTCACCGAATCGCCTTCGCCCTGTATGATGTCGCGGCGACCTTCCACGCGCTGTGGAACAGGGGCCGCGAGGAGACCGAGCTTCGCTTCATCCGCACGGATGCCCGTGAGGAGACGATGGCGCGGCTGGCGCTGGTATCCGCCACCGCCACCGTGATCGCTTCGGGGCTTGCCGTGATGGGGGTGGAGCCGGTCGAGGAGATGCGCTGAGGCGCACGGAGGACGGAGGGCGGGCGTGAGGGCCGGCGACCTCGACATCCCGACGGCACGGTTCGGCCAGCCGGCCTGGCGGCGGCGCGAGAAGCGCGGCCGGCCGCGCGTGCTGTTGCTCGCCCTGGTGGTTGGCGTTCTCGCCTTCATTGCCGCCGTCGCCCTGGTCGGCACCGGCCAGCGCGTCGAGCGCGAGGTGCCGCTGATCGTCGCCGACAACGCGCCGTTCCGTGTCCGCCCGGCCGATCCGGGCGGGATGCAGGTGCCGAACCAGGACCAGCTCATCTATCAGCGCATGGCCGGAGCGCCCGCTGCGCCGGCGGGCCGGCGGATTGAGGTGCTGCTGCCGCCGCCCGAGGCGCCGCTGCCGGTGCCGCGTCCGGTTCCGCCGGCGCCGGAACCGTCCCCCGCGGCGGCCGCGCCCGCCGAGGCGCCGACCGCGCCTGTGACACAACCGGCCGAGGCCGAGGCCGCCCCCGGCCTGCCGCTGCCCCCGCGACCGCCTGCGACGGCAGCGGCTCAGCCCACCGCGCCGGCACCGCCGCGCGCCGAGGGCCCGGTGCAGGTCCAGCTTGCCGCCGTCGGCGCCGAGGCTGCGGTGCAGCCGGAATGGAACCGCCTGCGCACGCGCATGCCCGACCTGCTCGGCAATCACGCCCTCGTCGTCAGCCGCGGCGAGCGCGACGGCCAGCCCTTCTGGCGCGTGCGCACCGGCGGCTTCGCCGATGTCGCGGCCGCGCGCGGCTTCTGCGAGCAGGTGCGCGCGCGGGGCTTCACCTGTTTCGTGGTCGGCGGAACCTGAGGGCAGCGTGGACGAGGATGATGAGGCGCCGCGCGCCGCGATCGTGGGCCTTTCCGGCCTCGAACTCACTCCGGCTGAGCGAAAGATCTTCGCGCGGACCAGACCGCTGGGGGCGATCGTCTTCGCCCGCAACATCGACAACCCGCGCCAACTCGCTGATCTTGCGGTCGAGTTTCGGCTGGCGATCGGTCGGCATGACGCCCCGATCCTGATCGACCAGGAGGGCGGCCGGGTCGCCCGGCTGCGCCCGCCGCACTGGCGCCACCCGCCGCCGGCCTCCGTGTTCGCCGAACTCTACCGGCGCGACCCGATGGCGGCGCGGCGGGCGGCGCATCTGAACGCCCGACTGATCGCCGAGGATCTGGCGGAGGCCGGCATCACCGTGGACTGCGCCCCCGTGCTCGACCTGCCCGCGCGCGGGTCCGATGCGGTGATCGGCGACCGCGCGCACGGCGACGACCACCGGGTCGCCACCGCGCTCGGCCGCACGGTGATCCGTGGCCTCCAGGGCGGCGGCGTGGTGCCGGTCGTGAAGCACTTGCCCGGCCACGGCCGTGCGGTCGCCGACAGCCACGAGACGCTGCCGGTGGTGGATGCGCTGACCAACCAGATCCTCGCCCATGACGCGCGGCCCTTCGCGGCGCTCGCGCGCGAGCGCGCCTGGGGCATGACCGCGCACATCCTGTTCACCGATCTCGACCCCGAGCATCCGGCCACCATCTCTCCGGCCGTGATCGGGTTCATCCGCCGCCGCGTCGGCTTCCGCGGCTTCCTCGTCACCGACGATCTCGCCATGAAGGCGCTGCGCAACCCGCCCGGGCAGCTCGCGCGCGCCGCGATCGCGGCCGGCTGCGATGCCGCGCTGGAGTGCTCGGGCGATCCCGCGCGCACCGAAGAGGTGCTGGCCGAGACGCCGGCGCTGACGCGCGAGGCGGGCCGACGGCTGGACGAGGCGGCGCATTGCGCATTGATCAAGCGGCTGCGGCTCGATCGCGATCGCGCACTTGCCTCGCTCGACGCACTGCTCGCGTGATCGAGTCGATCCTCTGGGGGGTGGCGGTGATCGCCCCCGGCGCGCTGATCGCGATCATCCTGCACGAGGTCGCGCATGGCTGGGCGGCGAACGCGCTCGGCGACCCCACTGCGAAGATGCTGGGGCGGCTGTCGCTGAACCCGGCGCGGCACGTCGATCCGTTCGGGACGATCGCGCTGCCGCTGATCCTGTTCGGCCTGCAATGGATGACGATCGGCCGCGTCGAGTTCCTGTTCGGCTGGGCCAAGCCTGTGCCAGTGAACACGCGGTATTTCCGCAGTCCGCGCCAGGACATGGCGCTGGTCGCGGCGGCCGGACCGGCGATGAACCTTGCCCTCGCCTTCGCGATCGCCGCGATCGGCCATCTGGTGGACATCCCGCCGCGCGCGGTCGGCATCTTCCTCGCCGAGATGATCCTGTTCGCGGTTCAGATCAATCTGCTGCTGATGCTGTTCAACCTGATCCCGGCGCCGCCGCTGGATGGCGGACGCATTCTCGTCGGTCTGCTTCCGCTCGGGCCTGCACGCGCGCTTGCCCGGCTGGAGCACGCCGGCATCTTCATCGTGCTGTTCGGCCTGTTCGTGGTGCCGGCGATCCTGCGCCAGGCCGGCATCCCGTCCGACCCGATCGGGCGCTGGCTGCTGCCGCCGCTGTTCTGGCTCAGGCGGCTGGTGTTCACCGCGGTCGGGCTTTAGAGCGGTTTCCTCATGAGTGGAAACCGCTCTGGGCATTCCTTGCGAGCATCTTCATGCACACGGCTGATTCCAGCCGTGTGCGATCTGCTCTAAACCGGGAGCGGCCATGACCAAGGACGCCGTCACCGAATTCGAGGGCCCGCCGCCGCGGTTCGCGCCGCTCTCCGTCGCGGTCGAGGGGTTCGAGGGGCCGCTCGACCTGCTGCTCGGGCTCGCGCGCGAGCAGAAGGTCGATCTCGCGCGCATCTCGATCCTGGCGCTGGCCGAGCAGTACCTCGCCTGGGTCGAGCAGGCGCGCGCGCTCGATCTCGACCTCGCCGCCGACTTCCTGGTGATGGCGGCGTGGCTCGCCTATCTGAAGTCGCGCCTGCTGCTGCCGCCGACCGAGCGCCCGGCCGACGAGCCGAGCCCGGAGGAGGCGGCCGAGCTGCTCGCCTTCCAGCTCCGCCGGCTCGAGGCGATGCGCGAGGCGGGGGCGGCGCTGATGGCGCGGCCGCGCATCGGGCTCGATGTCTGGCCGCGCGGCGCGCCGGAGGCCCGGGTGGAGA
>NZ_JBHYDW010000216.1:0-4741 GCF_051860475.1 Elioraea sp.
ACCTCGTGCGCGTCGAACACCTCGACCAGCCGGGCGAAGTCCATCAGGGAGCGGGAGAGGCGGTCGATCTTGTAGACCACCACGACGTCGACCAGGCCGCGCTCGATGTCGGCGAGCAGGCGCTTCAGGGCGGGGCGGTCCAGGCTCCCTCCCGAGAACCCGCCGTCATCGTAGCGGTCGTGCACCAGGGTCCAGCCCTCGGCGCGCTGCGAAGCGATGTACGCCTCGCAGGCCTCGCGCTGCGCGTCGAGGGTGTTGAACTCGCGGTCGAGACCTTCCTCGGTGCTCTTGCGGGTGTAGACGGCGCAGCGCTTGCGGGTGACCGAGGCGGGCAGATCGGGGAGCTTGCGACGGCTCATGATTCACCTCGGCCGCGAAGGCCAAAAAATTGCCAGCCGTTCCACCGCGTGCCGGTGATGTGGCGCGCGATCGCGGAGAGGGAACGATACGGGCGTCCCTCGTACTCGAAGTCGTCCGGGCGCACGGTCACCACATGCTCGATGCCTTGCCACTCGCGCAGCAGACGCGTGCCGGGCAGCGGTCGGCTGTCGGCACGGATGCGCCGCAGCACCACGTTGCCGCCGTCGAGCTGTTCGCCGAGCGCCTCGAGCCGCGTCCGGATCTCGGGCTTCAACCCGCCATAGGCGAGTTCCTGGATCCGGTAGGCCAGCCGGCTCTGCAGGTAGGCGCGGTTGAACGACGGCGGCTCCTTGCCGAACAGCTCGCGCCACTGCTGCTTCAACTCGTCGATCGGCGCCGTTTGCAGCGCGGCGAGCCGCGGCAGCACCTGCGCCGGCGGGATGGTGGGGAACACCGGTGCCGGCGTTTCAGCCGCCGGCGTCTTCGATCGCTTCGTCATGCGTCCTCCGTGTCTCGGGGGTTCGCATGACGGCGCTGGCGGGGAGTCGCGGGTAGCGAACTCTCTCCGCACTCCCGAGCCCTGGGGTCGATCGCGGCGATGCTGCGGCTCCTGAGCCGCACGATCCCACGCGCCAGGATCTGACACACCTCGCGCAGATGGGGTGGGAGATGGTGGTTCGACGGCGGGCGGCATGGCGCGGCGGCGGATGCTGGCATGCCGGAAATCGAGCCCACGGCAGCGCCACGTTGCCACCTGCGAGCCGCTCCGGGCCAGCCGCCGCGCAAGGGGCTGAACCCTTCAACCCTTCCGATGTTCGGGATATGTCCCCACCACCAGCGGTAGACGGAGGGCTTGCATGCTGATCGACAGGTTGGACCGGACGCAGTGGCGCCTGAGCCAAGCCATTGATCATGTCGCGATCCAGATCGAGCGGGCGGTCACCCGCGGTGAGATTGCGCCGCTGCCCGATCCCACGGTCCCGCCCTGGCGGCAGACCGAAAACCCTCGGATCGGCTCGGCCAGCCAGGCAGCCCGCGAGGTCCAGGTGGCGCTGCGGGATGGGGATCTGCATGCACAGGGACGGCTCTCCACGACTCAGTCCCGCCCCTGGCCCCATGCCCTGGACGGCTGGGATCTGCACTCTGGCCACCACAGCACCATCACCCCGGAACAGTGGCGCGCCGGCCGCGCCGATGTGCATGGCGGCGTGCTGACCATGGCCGACGGCCAGTTCATCGACATCCGCGTGCCGCGCTTCATGGTCCTGGCCATCTGGCCGGTCGTCGAGGTGCCGCAACCCGCTCCCGCGGTGGATCCCAACACCGGGGAGCCATACCGCACGCCGTACATGGACCTCCTGGATCGGGCGATCGCCGAGAACCGCATCACCGCGCGCGACCAAGGCAAGAAGGAGCTGCTGGCTGATTGGTTCCGCGAGCAGACGGTGGACGGCGAGCCGGTGTCGCAGAACCTCGCCGACGCCATGGCGACGCTGATCCGCCTGCCCTCCTCGCAGCGCGGCGGCGCCAAGCGCGGCTGGTAGCGCCGTCGCACTGCGGCTGAAGGGTTGAACCCTCGGCGCGCGTCGGGGCCGGACCGGCTCGAACGCTGAACGCGCGCATGGCGTGCGGCTTCTTGCGGGCCTTCACCGCGGAGGCCCGATGCCGATTCCCGACCCAACCCCACCAGCCGCGCGAGACGCTCGATGAGCGGTGCGAGTGCGAAGGAGGTGGTGGCGGCGCTCAACGCGCGCATCGGCGAACTCGCGCGCGAGCTGCTGGGCGAGCCGAACCGCGAGCTGTCCACACCGGCGCAGTTGCGCTTCGGCACGCATGGCAGCATCGCGGTCGAGCTCGAGGGCGACGACGCCGGACGCTGGTTCGACCACGAGCATGGCATCGGCGGCGCCGGCATCGAGCTGCTCCGGCATCGACGCGGGCTCAGCAACGGCGCCGCACTCGACTGGTCCCGGCAATGGCTCGGGATGCCCGCGGCGCCGCGCCGGCAGAAGGCTGATCCAGCACCTGCACCGGCGGCACCAACATCCGACGCTGGTGACGCTGTTCTGCCCGCAGGCGCGCCATCATCCGACCCAGCGGCATCGCCAGAGCCAGCTGCATCAGCCGAGGACGCGCCCGGACCACCACCGTGGCAGGACCGGCCCTCATCGTCCGCCGCGAAGAAGGCGACGGAGGATGCGAAACGGGCCGCGAAAGTCGCCGAGATCGTCGCTGGTTGCGAGGACGCGGCCGACACGCGTGTCCAGACCTACCTGCGCCGACGCGCGATCACGGCATCGCCGCTCCCGCCATCCATCCGCTTCCTGCCGAACGCCTACAACCACTATGGCGCGCTCGTCGCGCTGGCGACAGACGTCGAGGGGCAGGTTCACGGCCTGCAGCTGATCTACCTCACCGAGGACGGCCGCAAGGCGCCGCTGAAGGTCCAGAAGCGCACCAACAAGGCGCATGACGGCTGGGCTGACGCCGCCGCGGTCCGCCTTCCCGGCACCGCGCCGGTGGTGCTGTGCGAGGGCGTGGAAACCGCACTCTCCGTGTGGCAGGCCACCGGCCAGGAGACCTGGGCCTGCCTCGGCATCAGCAACATCGCCCGCGCGCCTCTGCCAGATGGCGCGCCCGTCATCGTCGCGCGCGACGGCGACGAGCCGAACAGCAAGGCCGACCAGCAGTTGCGCCAGGCCGTCACCCTGCTCCGGGCCCGTGGGCACGACGTAACGGTCGCCGAGCCGCCGCCCGGTCAGGACTTCAACGACGTCCTGCAGTCGGACGGCGAGGACGCCGTGCGGATGCTGATCGCGGCGACGCGTCCCGCCGCCGCCTTTTCCAACGAGTGGCGCAAGGAGCTGCTCCTGAACGACGAGGGCGAACCTCGCCCCGTGCTGGCGAACGCGATAACCGCCCTGCGCGGCGCACCGGAATGGCAGGGTGTGCTGTGGCACGACGCCTTCGCCACCACCACCGTCGCGCGGAAGCCGCCGCCCTGGGTGCGGGATCCGGCTGACTGGCCCGACACGCCCTGGGCCGACCGCGATGATGCGCTCGTCGCCGATTGGCTGCAGCACCAGGACATCATGGTGCCGATGTCCGTCGCCGGGCAGGCGGTCGAGGTCGTCGCCCGCGATCGGGTCTTCCATCCCGTACGCGAGTATCTCGACAGCCTCGTGTGGGATGGCACGTCCCGGCTCGAGACCTGGCTGCTGGGCTATCTCGGCGCCGCCGACACCGCCTATCACCGCGCCGTCGGGCCGCGCTGGCTGATCTCCGCCGTCGCACGCATCTACGTGCCCGGCTGCAAGGCCGACTGCGCGCTGATCCTCGAAGGGCCGCAGGGCATCCGCAAGTCCTCGGCGCTGATGGCCCTCGCCGCACCGTGGTTCACCGATCGGCTGTCGGATCTCGGCAGCAAGGACGCGGCGATGGAGACGCGCGGGGTGTGGGTGATCGAGATCGCTGAACTCGACACCATGGGCCGTGCCGAGGTCAGCACGATCAAGGCGTTCATGTCGCGCACGCAGGATCGCTTCCGGCCCCCCTATGGCAAGCGCCTGGTCGATCTGCCGCGGCAATGTGTGTTCGCCGGCAGCGTCAACCCCGAAGGCGGCTACCTCAAGGATCCGACCGGCGGACGACGCTTCTGGCCGGTCGTGTGCAGCACGATCGACCTCGCAGCATTGCAGCACGACCGCGACCAGCTCTGGGCCGAGGCGCGCGATCGCTTCCGTCGCGGCGAGCCGTGGTGGCTGGAGACCCAGGACCTCGACGCGCTCGCGACCGAAGAGCAGGCGGAGCGTTACCAGGGGGATGCCTGGGAGGAGCCGATCCAGGCATATCTCGACAACGAGATCGAGTGGCTGGAGAACGGCTATGGCGAGCGCAAGCCGTTCCGCCGCCCCCGGCCTGCGCCGCTGCACGACGTCTCCGTCGCGGAGGTGATGGAGCGGGCCCTCGGCATCGAGAAGGCGCGCTGGACGCAGGCCGACCAGAACCGCGTCGTCCGCAGCCTCGTCAGCATGGGCTTCAAGCTCTGTCGCGCCCGCAAGGGCGGCCATGGCGTGGGCGGGAAGCGCGAGCGCCGCTATCGGCGCACACCCGCCTCGGAGGTGCAGCGATGAGCGCGGCCGTGCCGGATGGGTCCGGGTCTGCGGGTATGGGTCCGGGTATGGGTCCGGGTATGAGGACCGCCGCAACGCCACGGATTTCCTTGCTGGGTCCGGGTGGGTCCGGGTGGTCCGGGTCTGTCGCTCTCTCTTCCGTAGCAGCCGAGCCACGCATCACGCACGACGCGCGTGTCACGCGTGATGCGCGCATAGCGGGGTATAGGGAGTGTAGGCGTAAGACCCGGGCATACCCGGACCACCCG
>NZ_JBHYDW010000217.1:0-4706 GCF_051860475.1 Elioraea sp.
TGCTGGCGCTGCGCCCTCGGCTGCTGCTGATGGACGAGCCCTTCGCCTCGCTCGATGCGATCGTGCGCGCGCGCATCACCCAGGACCTGCTCGACCTGGTCGAGCGCGAGGGCATTTCGGTGCTGCTGGTGACCCACGATCTCGAGGAGGCGATTGCGCTCTCCGACGTGGTGCACGTGCTCTCGGGCGGGCCGCGTGCGCGCGTGCTGGCGAGCCGCGCGGTGCCGATGACGCGTCCGCGCGAGCTGATCGCCGCGCGCGGGCATCCGGCCTTCGCGCCGCTGCTGCGCCAGCTCTGGCGCGACCTCGAAGGGTCGTTCCCGGCCGGCGCGCAGATCACGGAGCGCGAAGCCGCATGAACGACCTGCTGAAGCTCGTCTGGGTGCGGCGCACCCTCGCGCTCTCCGCGCTGATCCTGCTCTGGGAGGCGACCGGCTGGGCCGGGCTGATCAACCCGCTCTACGCCGCACCGCCGAGCCAGGTGGCCGCGCTCGCCTACGGGCTGTTCGCGGACGGCTCGATCTGGCCGCATCTTCAGGCGACCTTCTCGGCCGCCCTGCTCGGGCTCGCGATCGGGCTCGCGATCGGCATCGTGCTCGGCTTCGCCGCCGCCCTGCTGCCGCTGCTCGCCGCGCTTCTCGAGCCGGTGATGCTGCTCCTCAACGCGGTACCGCGGGTGATCCTGGCGCCGCTGTTCGTGATCTGGATGGGGATCGATCTCGGCTCGAAGGTGGCGCTCGCGACCGTGCTGGTCGCGGTGCTGATCTTCTTCGCGGTCTATTCCGGCGTGCGCGAGGTGGACCAGCGCCTGGTCGAGCGCGTGCGCACGCTCGGCGGCGGCAAGGGGGTGCTCGTGGCGGAGGTCTATATTCCGTCCGTGGTCTCCTGGGTGATGGGCAACCTGAAGGTCGCGGTGGGCTTCGCCTTCACCGGCGCGGTGGTGGGCGAGTTCGTCGCCTCGGCGCGCGGGCTCGGCTACCTGCTGCAGTTCGCGCAGAGCACCTACAACGCCGCGCTGTCGCTCGCACTGGTGACGCTGATCATGGCCTTCGTGCTGGTGCTGTTCTTTCTCGCCGAGCAGCTCGAGCACCGGCTGCTGCGATGGCGCTACCGCTGAGCGCGGACTTCGCCCCGGGCGAGACGGTCGCGCTGCGGCCGGACCTCGCGTTGCCGGACTGGACGCTGCTGACCGACCCGAGCGCGCGCGAGGCACTGGCCGCGGCGATGGCGGTAGCCGGGCGGCGCGACCGTTGGGCAGGACTCGATGTGGCCGAGGATGCCGTGCGGCGCACGGTGCTGCTCGGCTTCGCCGCCTTCGGCGTACCGCCCTCGGTGACAGAAATCGCCGCCAGCATCGGACTCGACGCGGAGGCCGTGCACGCGGCGTTGGCGCGGCTGGCGGGGCGCGACATCCTCGTGCTGGACGCGGACGGCGCGATCGCGGCCGCTTATCCGTTCAGCGCCGAACCGACACCACATCGTGTGACGCTCGCTCGCTTCGGCACGACCGTGTACGCACTCTGCGCGATCGACGCACTCGGCATCGGCGCCATGCTCGGCGCCGACACGCTGATCGAGTCGCGCTGCGCCGCATCCGGCGCGCCGGTGACGCTGCGTACTCAAGATCACGGCCGCACGCTCGCCGAGCTCGCGCCGGCGGACGCGGTGATCTGGTATGGCATCGCCCATGCCGGCGGCTGCGCAGCGCGCTCGGGCTGCGCGCTCAAGCTGTTCTTCCGCTCCGAGGCGGATCTCGTCGCGTGGCGGGCGCGCAACGACGAGCATCCCGGCTACCGCCTGAGCGTGCCGATCGCGCTCCAGCTCGCGCTTGCGCTGTTCGCGCCGATGATCGGCGGCGGTCAACGCGCGGATACCGCAACGACCGTGTCGTTGTAGGCGGGCTGTCCCCAGGGCGACCATGACGACGGCAACAGCGGGTTTGCCGCCGCCCTATCCCCACCCGCGGTGCTCCACCACTTGCCGGGACGCGCAACGAAGCCGGGCAGCACCGCATCGGTGACGTGCAGCGTCTGCGCCTCCTTGAGCAGCGTCTCGTCATAGAAGGCGCGCGCCGTGTCAGAGTCCAGGCAGCGGCTGAATTGGCCCTCCCAGCGAAACGCGATCCGCAACAGCAGCAGGCCGCGCGCCACGATGCTGGATCCGTTCCTCGGCAGCGGCACTACGCTGATCGCCGCCGAGCTCACCGGCCGCGTGTGCGTCGCGATGGAGATCGATCCGCGCTACTGCGATGTGACGATCGAACGGTGGCAGCGCCTCACGGGCGGGATGGCGGTGCTCGCCGGCGAGGATCGTGTGATCACGCCGCCGCACGCACACCGCGCGCGGTGGCGACGTCGGCGAACACACGATCAGGACGGACGGCGGCGGAGCGAGATATGGAGGGCGCGCTGGATCACGTCCTCATCGGTCTCGCCGGGCAGGCGGATCGTGTCGATGCGATCCCAGGTGTCCTGTTCGATCGGCACCAGCCAGGTGCTGTCGGCCTGGCGCGTCCCGGTCGAACGGAACGCGCCGATGGTGGCATTCGCGATCGCCTGGTACGTCGCATCGCTCATGCGGATCAGTGGCATTGGGACCTCCGTCACGGCGAGGGCCAGTCCTCGCGCATGACGGACCGTTCGCGCTGGTGCGCGCGCCAGCCAAGGCGATCGGCTGCGGGTGCCCGGGGATTTCATTGTACGGCCCGACGGGCCTGTCAGCGCGGGAAGCGGCGATCCAACTCGCGCGATGCGAGACGCCACGCGGTGGCGCGGTCGGTGATGATCTCGCCGAGAATGGCGGTCGCGACGTGCTCGATGGTGCGGTCGTCGCTCATCCGGAGCCAGAGCGCGTTATCCATCGCCGCCGCCAGGATGCCGTCCTCCGCGGGCGTCAGGGTGAAATCCGTCATGGCCATCTCCATCGTCGTGACGGGACGACCATTCGCGCTGGTGCGGCGCACAGCCAAGCTGAGTACGCGATCATAATAGTGCGTTCTCGCCGAACGCAGTACCGCCGCCCGCGATCTGCGAGCGGCGGCGTGGGTGCGGAGGATCAGGCCTCGGATGGGCTGAACACGAACTCCGCCTGACCGACTCGGGTGCCGTCACTGTCGTGCAGTGGGCGCGGCCAGGCGCCGGCGAAGCGGTGTTGGTCGAGGTCGTCGGCGAGGCGGCGCAGGATGCGGCCGATCTCCGCGGTCGGGCAGTTCTGGAGCGCCGGCCCGCTGGTGCGGATGCGCAGGATGAACTCGCTCATCGTCCGGGTCGTGTCCCAACGCGTGGTGTAGCTGGCGGTGAGCCACCGCGGTCGCCGGCGTGGCCGGGCTGATCAGCCTGCCATTGCAGGGAGGCTGACGGGTGCATCATCGCTGACGGGGCTGATGCTTTCCAGGGTGATATAGCGGGCGCGCTGTACAGCCCATTCGTCATTCTGTTCGAGCAGGACGGCACCGACGAGGCGTGTGATGGCGGCCTCATTGGGGAAGATGCCGACGACCTCGGTGCGTCGCTTGATCTCACCATTCAGGCGCTCGAGCGGATTGGTGCTGTGCAGCTTGGCGCGGTGCTGCGGCGGGAAGCTCATGTAGGCCAGCACGTCGCTCTCGGCCTCGTCCATCAGCGCGGCGAGCTTCGGCAGCTTGGGCCGCAGCTGGTCAGCGACGCGTCGCCACTGCATCGTGGCGGCTGCCGCGTCGTTCTGGGCAAACGCGGTGGCGATGAAGGCGGAGACGACGCGCCGGCCGCTCTTGCCGGCATGGGCAAGGGCGTTGCGCATGAAGTGCACGCGGCATCGTTGCCAGGTCGCACTCAACACCTTGGCGATCGCCGCCTTCAGGCCTTCATGGGCGTCCGAGATGACCAGCTTCACGCCGCGCAGGCCGCGCCGGGCGAGTTTGCGCAGGAACGCGGTCCAGAACGTCTCCGCCTCGGACGGGCCGATATCCATGCCCAGAACCTCGCGCCGGCCATCGCCGTTGACGCCGACCGCGACGATCACCGCCACCGAGACGATGCGCCCCTGCTGGCGCACTTTCACGTAGGTCGCATCGATCCAGAGATAAGGCCAATCGCCTTCGATCGGACGATCCAGGAACGCCTTCACCCGCTCGTCGATCTCTTCGCACAGCCGGCTCACCTGGCTCTTGGAGATGCCGCCCATGCCGAGCGCCTTGACCAGCTCGTCAACCGAGCGCGTCGAGACGCCCTGGATGTACGCCTCCTGGATCACCGCGGTCAGCGCCTTCTCCGCCATTCGGCGCGGCTCGAGGAAGCCGGGGAAGTAGGACCCGCGGCGCAGACGGGGGATGCGCAGTTCCACCGTGCCCGCGCGCGTCTGCCAGTCACGCTCGCGGTAGCCGTTGCGCTGCACCAGTCGCTCGGCACTCTTCTCGCCGTAGCCGGCGCCGGTCAGCCCGCCGATCTCCAGCTCCATCAGCCGCTCGGCGGCAAAGCCGATCATCTCGCGCAGGAGGTCGGCATCCGGAGCCTTCTCCACCAGGGCACGAAGGCTCATCATCGCGTCGGTCATCGGGGATCCTCAGGTCCAGGTTGGCTCTCGCAACCCAACCCTACCGGCGATCCGCCGATGACCACCCCCTCGACCTACACCACCACCAGGGACACGACCCTCACCGCGCGGCTGTCGCGGCTGACCGAGCAGCGCCAGCATGACGCTGCGCCGCCGGCCGATGCCGGGATCGCAAG
>NZ_JBHYDW010000218.1:0-2178 GCF_051860475.1 Elioraea sp.
GGCGCGCGCGCGCCCGACCGCCGCCGCCTCGCGCTTCTGGAACGGGCCGAAGCCCATCAGCGCGAAGGGGGTGCGCCCGCCCTCGCCCATCAGCCGGTTGTGCTGCGCGACCATCAGGTTCTCGAGCACGGTCATGCCGCCGAACAAGCGGATGTTCTGGAAGGTGCGGGCGACACGCGCGTGCTTGGCGATGCGGTGCTGCACCAGCCGGTGCAGCGCGTACTGCGTGCCGTCCTCGTGGCGGATGACGATGCTGCCGCCGGTCGGCCGGTAGAAGCCGGTGAGGCAGTTGAACACCGTGGTCTTGCCCGCACCGTTCGGGCCGATGATGGCGGTGATGTCGCCGCGCTCGGCCTCGAAGGAGAGCGCGTCGATCGCCACCAGCCCGCCGAAGCGCATGGTGAGGCCCTCGACGACGAGGATCGGGTCGGGCGCGGTCATCCGCGCCCCTCCGCCACGTGCTCGGCGCCGACCATCTTGCGCGCACCGAGTGCCACCGAGGGCTCGCGCGAGGAGACGAGCCCGCGCGGCCGCCAGACCATGATCGCCACCATCGCCAGCCCGAACACCAGCATGCGGAACTGCTCGAGGTCGCGGAACAGCTCGAAGCCGCCGATCATCACCGCCGCGGCGGTGGCCACACCGATCTGGCTGCCCATGCCGCCGAGCACGACGATGGCGAGGATCAGCGCGCTCTCGATGAAGGTGAAGCTCTCGGGGCTGATGAAGCCCTGGCGGGTGGCGAAGAAGGCGCCGGCGAAGCCACCGAACAAGGCGCCGGTGGCGAAGGCGGTGAGCTTCACCGCCACCACCGAGAGGCCGAGCGCGCGGGAGGCGACCTCGTCCTCGCGCAGCGCCTCCCAAGCGCGGCCGACGGGATGGCGGCGCAGCCGGATGGTAACGAAGTTGGTCACCATCGCGAGGGCGAGGATCAGGTAGTAGAGGAAGATGATGCGATGCAGCGGCGAGGGTTCGAGGCCGAAGAAGCCGGCGAAGCTGCCCTCGCCGCCGGCCATCGAGAACGGCAGGCCGAAGAAGGACGGGCGCGGGATGCCGCTCATGCCGTTCGGCCCGCCGGTGAGGCCGACCCAGTTCAGCAGCACGATGCGGATGATCTCGCCGAACGCGAGCGTGACGATCGCGAGGTAGTCGCCGCGCAGCCGCAGCACCGGGAAGCCGAGGATGATGCCCCAGGCCGCCGAGCACACCCCCGTCAGCGGCAGCGCGGCCCAGAAGCCGATGTCGAGATGCTTGGCGAGCAGGGCGTAGCTGTAGGCGCCGACGGCGTAGAAGGCGACGTAGCCGAGATCGAGCAGGCCGGCGAGGCCGACGACGATGTTCAGCCCCCAGCCGAGCATGACATAGGTCAGCACGAGCGTGCCGAGATCGATCTCGTATCGTCCGATGCCCGGCATGACCGGCAGCAGCATCGCCAGGGCGAGCATCGCCGGTCCGGCCGCCTTGCCGAACCAGGTGCCGAAGCCGGGCGGCACCAGCACCACGCGCGGCGCGGGCGAGACGATCGTGCGGCGAAGCTCGCGCTGCGCCATGAACAGCCCGACCAGGATGCGGCCGACGAACACGGCCGCGACCGCGCTCAGCAGCAGGCCGGGCCGGGGGATCAGCGTCAGCGAGCGGCCCATGGGCTCGGTGCGGAGCCCGAGCAGCGGCGCGCCGACGCCGAGCGCGATCAGCGCGGCAAGACCCGCATCCCTCACGATCGCGGCCATGCCGCGCGGCCATGTGCCCGCCACGTCAGACCTTCTCGACCTCGTGGCGCCCGAGGATTCCCGAGGGCAGGAAGATCAGCGCGATGGCGAGGATCGAGAACGCCGCGACATCCTTGTACTGGACCGAGAAATAGGCCGACCAGAAGGTCTCGATCAGGCCGATCAGCAGCGCGCCGAGCACGGCGCCGGGCAGGCTGCCGATGCCGCCCAGCACCGCGGCGGTGAACGCCTTGATGCCGGCGACGAAGCCGATGAAGAAGTCGATCACGCCGTAGTAGAGCAGGTACATCATGCCGGCGACCGCGGCGAGTGCGGCGCCGATGACGAAGGTCAGGCTGATCGTGCGGTCGGTGTCGATGCCGAGCAGGCTCGCCATGCGCCGGTCCTGCTCGCAGGCGCGCATGGCCCGGCCGAGCGGCGTGCGCGCGATGATCAGCGTGAACACGGT
>NZ_JBHYDW010000218.1:2188-4639 GCF_051860475.1 Elioraea sp.
CATGTAGGAGAGCGACACCTCGACATTGCCGCCGCGGCTCAGCACCACCCCGCCCTGCACGACGGGCTCGAGCGGCTTGACGCGGGCGCCCTGCGTCACCTGCACGAAGTTCTGCAGGAAGATGCTCATGCCGATCGCGCTGATCAGCGGGGCGAGCCGGAACGAGCCGCGCAGCGGCCGATAGGCGAGACGTTCGACCGTGAAGCCGTAGAGCGAGGTGAAGGCCATCGCCAGCACCAGCACCAGGATCAGCGCCAGCGGCACGAAGGTGACCCCGCCCATGCCGAGCAGCAGGAAGCCGATCAGCGCGGTGAAGGCGCCCACCATGAAGATGTCGCCGTGGGCGAAGTTGATCATGCCGATGATCCCGTAGACCATCGTGTAGCCCAGCGCGATCAACCCATAGATCATGCCGAGCGTCAGCCCGTTGACGAGTTGCTGCAGGGCGTAATCCACCCGTGTCTCCCCTGAACCCGGTGCGCCGTCCGGCCGCGAGCATTGGCAGGACCGCGGCCGTTCGGCAACGGGGAAGATGACGTCAGCGCGACAGCAGCGCCGTCGCGATCGCCTCCCACTCGGCGTCCAGGCTCGCCTCCGGCATGGGCTTGCCGGCGCGGCGATACCAGTAGCCGGCGTTGGCGCGGTCACCCTCCTTGCGGTGCAGATAGGCATGCACCCAGGCGGCGTCCGTGCCCTCGTCGCTCATCGCGGCGGCATGCGCGCGGTCCCAGTCGCCGCGCGCATCCCACCAGAGGGAGGTGAGGGCGGCAGAGAGGCCCCCGGGCGGGGCCGGGGCATCAAGGCTCGCACGGAAGGCCGCGAGGTCCATCGGCGGCTCAGTAAACCACCACTGAGCGGATCGAACTGCCCTCGTGCATCAGATCGAAGGCCGTGTTGATCTCCTCGAGCGCCATCGTATGCGTGATCAGCGGGTCGATCGCGATCTTGCCCTGCATGTACCAGTCGACGATCTTCGGCACGTCGGTGCGCCCGCGCGCGCCGCCGAAGGCGGTACCCTTCCAGACCCGACCGGTGATGAGCTGGAACGGCCGCGTGGCGATCTCCTGCCCGGCGGCGGCGACACCGATGATGATGCTCTCGCCCCAGCCGCGATGGCAGCACTCCAGCGCCTGGCGCATCGTGTGCACGCTGCCGATGCACTCGAAGCTGAAATCTGCGCCGCCGCCGGTGAGATCGACGATCGCCTGCACCACCCTGTCGCGGCCGATCGCGTCGGGATCGATGAAGTCGGTCATGCCGAAGCGTTCCGCCATGGCGCGCTTGGCGGGATTGAGATCGACGCCGATGATCCGATCGGCGCCGACCATGCGCGCCCCCTGGATGACGTTCAGCCCGATCCCGCCAAGCCCGAACACCGCCACATTCGCGCCTGGCCACACCTTGGCGGTGTTGATCACCGCGCCGATACCGGTCGTCACGCCGCAGCCGATGTAGCAGATCTTGTCGAACGGCGCGTCGGCGCGGACCTTGGCCAGCGCGATCTCGGGCAGCACGGTGAGGTTCGCGAAGGTCGAGCAGCCCATGTAGTGGAACACCGGGTCGCCCGCGCAGCGGAATCGGCTCGATCCGTCCGGCATCACGCCCTTGCCCTGGGTGGCGCGGATCGCGGTGCAGAGATTGGAGCGGCGCGAGAGGCAGGTTTTGCACTGCCGGCATTCGGGCGTGTAGAGCGGGATCACGTGATCGCCGGGTGTGAGCGAGGTGACGCCGGCGCCGATCTCGCGGACCACGCCCGCGCCCTCGTGGCCGAGGATCGCCGGGAACAGCCCCTCGGGGTCGGCGCCCGAGAGCGTGTAGGCATCGGTGTGGCAGATCCCGGTCGCCTTGATCTCGACCAGCACCTCGCCCGCGCGCGGCCCCTCGATCTCGATCGTCTCGATGCTCAGAGGCTTGCCGGCCTCCCAGGCGACGGCGGCGCGTGTCTGCACGGTGATCAGCCCTGTGTCGTTCGGACACGGCGACGATAGGTGGCCGCCGCCGGCGCCGCTACCCTCGCGCGGTCGTGACGCGCCTCGGCCCTCGGTTACGCCTGAACTGCGGCGGGAGGCTGGGCCGCAAGGTGGAAACTTTGGGTGGCGGCAACCTCGTCTTAACCGCGGGGGCGGACCATGGCATGGATATGGTCCAGCGTTCCGCACCCTCCGCGCCCATTCCGGGCGCCAAGCCGGAGCGCGCGGCTGCCGCAGCGCACACGGTGGGGGATCGCCTGTCTCACCGGGCGTGCCGGTGTGTGCGCCGCGCGGTCACGACTCTGCGTGCGAGGGGGAGGGGCGCGTCTGCCAGGCGAGGCTGCCATGGCGGACGGTAGCATCCTCGCGCCCGAGCCGGCACCCGCTCCTCCGCCGTCGCATTCGCCGCGGCTGTCGCTGCTCGCCTTCCTCGCCGACGCGCGGAGCGAGCAGGTGCTGCGCGAGGTCCTGCTCGACAACG
>NZ_JBHYDW010000219.1:0-4576 GCF_051860475.1 Elioraea sp.
CAGCGCGATCCTGACCGACAATACCACGCTGCGGGCCGAGCTGGTCGGGCGCGACCAGCGGACCGATCTCGCGCTGCTGCGGGTGAAGTCCGACAAGCCGCTCACGCCCGTGACCTTCGGCAACAGCGACACGACGCGGATCGGCGACTGGGTGCTGGCGATCGGCAACCCGTTCGGCCTCGGCGGGTCGGTCACCGCGGGCATCGTCTCGGCGCGCGGACGTGACATCCGCATCGGGCCGTATGATGACTTCATCCAGACCGATGCGGCGATCAATCGCGGCAACTCGGGCGGACCGCTGTTCAACATGGCCGGCGAGGTGGTGGGCATCAACACCGCGATCTTCTCGCCGACCGGCGGGTCGATCGGCATCGGCTTCGCGATACCGTCCAATCTCGCGACCAACGTGATCGCGCAGCTGCGCGACTACGGCCGGGCGCGGCGCGGCTGGCTCGGGGTGCGGATCCAGCAGGTGACGGACGAGATCGCCGAGAGCGTGGGCCTGACCGGCGGGGCGCGCGGGGCGCTGGTCGCCGGCGTGAACGACGGCGGGCCGGCCGACAGGGCGAAGCTTCAGAACGGCGACATCGTGCTGGAGTTCAACAACACCGAGATCCGCGAGATGCGGTTCCTGCCGCGCGTGGTGGCCGAGACCCGGATCGGCGCCGAGGTCCCGGTGGTAATCTGGCGCAACGGCCAGCGGGTCACGCTGAACGTGACGGTCGGCGAGCTGCCGGAGGACGTCGAGCAGGCCGCCGCCACGCCCGGTCCGCAGGACCGGAGCGGCCAGCCGGCCGAGCTGGCCGGCACCGGGCTGAAGCTGTCGGCGATCACGCCCGAGCTGCGCGAGCGGTTCAGCATCGGTGCGGACGTCAAGGGCGTCGTGGTGGTCGAGGTCGAGGCGAACAGTCCGGCGGCCGAGCGCGGCATCCGTGCCGGCGATGTGATCGTCGAGGTGCAGCAGGAGGCGGTGTCGACGCCGGCGGAGGTGCAGCAGCGGGTGGCGCGCGCGCGCCAGTCGGGCCGGCAGAACGTGCTGATGCTGATCGATGGCCAGCAAGGGCTGCGCTACGTGCCGCTTCCCGCCGGTCGGGGCTGACCTGCGTCGCGACCCCGGGACCCCATGGCGGTGTGCCGCGGTTGGGTCCCGGCTCGGTCTCGCCCGACCCTGTCGTCATCTGTGTATCCCTGGAGCCAGAGCAGGGCGGTGAGGTCGGCGTGGTCGATCTTCACACGCGCGGCCGCCGCGACGCTGGGCTTGGCCCGGAATGCGACCCCAAGCCCCGCCGCCTGGAGCATCGGCAGGTCGTTCGCGCCGTCGCCGACGGCGAGCGTCGCGGCGAGCGGCAGTGCGTGCGCATCGGCTAGGCGGCGCAGGGTCGCGAGCTTGGCGTCCTTGTCGAGGATCGGCTCAGCCACCCGGCCGGCGAGTCTGCCGCCCTCGACGATCAGATCGTTCGCCTGGTCGAGATCGAAGCCGACGCGGTCGCGCACGCGCGACGTGAAGAAGCGGAACCCGCCTGACACGAGGGCGCAGACGGCGCCGTGCGCGCGCATGGTGGCGACCAGGGTCTCGGCGCCGGGGGTGAGCGCGATCCGCTCGTAGGTGCGTTCGAGCGCGTCCGCCGACAGCCCTCCCAGCATGGCGACGCGCTCGCGCAGCGCCGCGGCAAAGTCGAGCTCGCCATTCATCGCCCGCGCGGTGATCGCGGCGATGCGCCCCTTCAGGCCCGCGAAGTCGGCGAGTTCGTCGAGGGTCTCGCCGGTGACGATGGTGCTGTCCATGTCGGCGACGAGCAGCCGCTTGCGCCGCCCCTCGGCCGGTTGCGCGGCGAGATCGACCGGCGCGGCGCCGAGCACCGCACGGACGGCCGCCTCTGCCCGATCGGGGGCGACCTCGGCAAACGGCACGTCGGCCGCTTCGCCGTCCTTCAGCCAGCGTGGCGACCCGACCGAGCCGTGCAGGGCCTTGAGCGCGTCGCGTGCGGCGTGAAGATGCGCCTCGTCCAGCGCCGGCCCGGTGGCGGGCGCGATCAGCGTGAGAACATGGTCCATGCGGCGACCTTGGAGGGGCAGCGATGGCGGGGCAAGCGGCGGCGGATGACGAGCTGCCCCGCGCGGTGATCGTCGCGGGGCCGACAGCGAGCGGCAAGTCGGCGCTGGCGCTGGCGCTCGCCGAGCGGGTCGGCGGGGTGGTGATCAATGCGGACTCGATGCAGGTGTATCGCGAGCTCCGCATCCTGACCGCGCGGCCGACGTCGGCGGAGGAGGCGCGCGTGCCGCATCTGCTCTACGGCGTGCGGAGCGCGGCGGAGCCGGCCGATGCGGCCTGGTTCCGCGGGGCAGCGCTCGCGGCGATGGCGGAGGTACAGGCTGGCGGCCGTGTGCCGATCCTGTGCGGCGGGACGGGGATGTGGCTGGATGCGCTGGTTCGTGGGATCGCAGATATTCCGGCAGTCCCGGAGCGGGTGCGTGCGGCGGCGCGGGCGCTCGCGGCAGAGATCGGTACGCCCGCCCTGCATGGGCGCCTCCACGGTTGCGACCCCGAGACGGCGGCCCGGCTCAGCCCCGGGGACACGCAACGCGTGATCCGCGCCTGGGAGGTGCTGGAGGCGACGGGGGAGGGGCTCGCGGCCTGGTGGCGGCGGCCGGCCGCGGCGCCGGCGCCCTGGACCGTCGTGCATGTCCGGCTCGATCCGCCGCGGGACCTTGTGCGGGGCGCGATTGATGCGCGGTTCCGTGCCATGATGGCGGCGGGTGCGCTGGAGGAGGTCCGTGCGCTCGCCGCTATGGGGCTCGATCCGGCGCTGCCCGCGATGCGTGCCCATGGGGTTCCGCCGCTGCTCGCAGCGATCCGGGGCGAGATCACCCTCAGCGCGGCGATCTCACGCGGCCAGGCCATGGTGCGCCAATACGCCAAGCGGCAGGCGACCTGGTTGCGCCACCACGCGCTGGCACCGTCGGAGCGAACGTTTGCGATCGATGCGTGGTTGGGGCCGAATGCGCAATTTTCAGAAAAGCGCATGGCAGACCTGTTTGCGTTTATTGACGATTTCCTGTTGACGCGCCGCACCATGGCAGGATAACGGCCGCGTTCCCGCCCTCTGGGGCGAATGAGCCGAGGGGTATGCTCGCCATGCCGGCCACCGAGATGCTGAGTGGAGCCGAGATCGTCCTCCGCGCCTTGAAGGATCAGGGGGTCGATACCGTGTTCGGCTATCCCGGTGGCGCTGTCCTGCCGATCTACGACGCGCTGTTCCAGCAGAATGCTGTCCGCCACATCCTCGTCCGCCACGAGCAGGGCGCAGTGCACGCGGCCGAGGGCTATGCGCGCTCGACCGGCAAGGTCGGCGTGGTGCTGGTGACGTCCGGCCCCGGGGCGACCAACGCCGTCACGGGTCTGGTGGACGCGCTGATGGACTCTGTCCCGGTGGTGTGCCTGACCGGGCAGGTGCCGACGCATCTGATCGGCAACGACGCGTTCCAGGAGGCAGACACAACCGGCATCACCCGTCCGGCGACCAAGCACAACTACCTGGTGAAGAACGTCGATGACGTCGGCCGGGTGATCCACGAGGCGTTCTATGTCGCGCGGTCCGGCCGCCCCGGCCCGGTGGTGGTCGACCTGCCGAAGGACATCCTGATCAACAAGGGTGTGTATGGCGGCGTACCCACGGGGACGCACAGATCCTACCGCCCGGTGCTGGACCCTGATCCCGCGTCGATCGCCACGGCGATCCGCATGCTGAAATCCGCCAAGCGGCCGATCGTTTACGCGGGTGGCGGGGTGATCAACGCCGGGCCCGAGGCGTCGCGCCTGCTCGCCGAGTTGGTCCACCTGACGGGCTTCCCCTGCACCAACACGCTGATGGGTCTCGGCGCCTTCCCGGCCTCCGACCGGCAGTTCCTCGGCATGCTGGGCATGCACGGCACCTACGAGGCGAACCTCGCCATGCATGGCTGCGACGTCATGCTGAACATCGGCGCGCGGTTCGACGATCGCGTCACCGGGCGGATCCGCGACTTCTCCCCCGGCAGCCTGAAGATCCATGCCGATATCGATCCGTCCTCGGTGAACAAGAACGTCCGCGTGGACTGCGCGATCATCGGCGATGCCGGACGGATCCTTACCGCCCTGATCGCGGCCTGGAAGGCGGACGCGACGAAACCCGATACGGGTGCACTGGCGCAATGGTGGAAGCAGATCGAGCAGTGGCGCGCGCGCGACTGCCTGCGCTTCCGCCAGGACATGGAACCTTCGTCGATCATCAAGCCGCAGCACGCGATCAGGCGGCTCTACGAACTGGCGCAGCAGACCGGCAAGGACACCTTCATCACCACCGAGGTCGGCCAGCACCAGATGTGGGCGGCGCAGTTCTGGAAGTTCGAGAGGCCCAACCGCTGGATGACCTCGGGCGGTCTCGGCACCATGGGCTACGGCCTGCCGGCGGCGATGGGCGTGCAGATCGCGCACCCCGACGCACTGGTGATCGACATCGCCGGAGAGGCCTCGATCCTGATGAACATCCAGGAGATGGGCACGCTGGCGCAGTACCGCCTGCCGGTGAAGGTGTTC
>NZ_JBHYDW010000220.1:0-4540 GCF_051860475.1 Elioraea sp.
GGTTGAACGAGAGGCCCCGGAAGCGCGGGCGTGAGGGGCGCTTGATGCGGTGGCGCCCGCGCTCGACCGCCGGGGTGAGCGGCGGGCGCATCACACGCGCTCCGCCGTCCGCGCCGGCTCGTCGGAGGCGAGATCGGCCATCACCGTCTCGCCGCCGACCATGCGCTGGCCGACCGCGACCAGCGGCGCGGCACCCTCGGGCAGATAGAGATCGACCCGGGAGCCGAAGCGGATCAGCCCGATCCGCTGGCCGGCGCGCAGGGTCTGGCGCTCCTCGATCTCGCAGACGATGCGGCGCGCGATCAGCCCGGCGATCTGCACCACCGCGATCGTGCGACCGTGCGGCAACTCGAGCGCGATCGCATTGCGCTCGTTTTCCTCCGAGGCCTTGTCCTCGGCCGCGTTGAGGAACTTGCCCGGATGGTAGGCGATCGCCTTGACCGTGCCGGCGCAGGGGGCACGGTTGACGTGGACGTCCAGCACCGAGAGGAAGGTCGCGATGCGCACGCGTGGTTCGGGGCCGAGCGCGAGCTCGGGCGGCGGCGGCACGGTCGCGACCGCGACCACCCGCCCGTCGGCCGGGGCGAGGATCAGGCCCTCCCGGGTCGGCACGGCGCGGTCAGGGTCGCGGAAGAAGAACGCGCAGAACAGCGCCGTCGCCACGCCGAGCCACAGCAGCCCCGACCAGACGAACCCGCCCACCAGCCCCACCAGGGCGGCGCTCGCGATGAACGGCAGGCCCGCGCGATGCGGGCGCGCGAGCACCGAGGCGGTGGTGTCGAGCAGGCTCATGGTCGCCGCGTTATAGATCGGTTTACGCCGGGGCGGCATAGAGCACGGGATGATCTCCACGCGCGCGCTGGGCCGCTTCGGCCCGTTTCTGGTCGACGCGGCGGGCGTGCTCCATGCCGCCGACCGATCGCGGCCGGTCGGTTTCGGGTTCCGCTGGCGCGGCCGGCGCGTGCGCGCCGAGCTGCACGACGACGCGCGGCTGAGCCTCTCGGTGGTGGCCGCCCATGTCCCGTTCACCGCCGAGGCGGCCGCGCTCCGGCCTGGTGTGTTCGCCGCCCTGGCCGCGCTGCGCGTGGAGGGGGACGAGGACTGGCGGATTGCGCTGACCCCGGGGCATGCCGTGGTGGTGGCGGCGGTCGAGCATCTCGGGGCGCCGGCAACCGCCAGCCGACTGATCGCCGCGGCCACGCGGTTCGTGCTCCGCCTTGCCCCCTGCCTCGACCTGCTGGACGACGCGGGCGCCCGGCCGGCCTGAGATCAACCGCCGCGCTCGACGGGCAGGACGAACACCTGGCCCGGGTAGATCAGGTCCGGGTTGCGGATCTGCTCGCGGTTCGCCTCGTAGATGACCGTGTAGCGGACGCCCCTTCCGTAGGTCTCGCGCGCGATGCGCCACAGCGAGTGTCCGGGCTGAACGATGATGCTGCCTTCGCGCAGCCCCTCAGGCGGCGTCTCGGCGCGCTGGAACGGCACCTGCACGCGTGCCGTGACGCGTCCATCCTCGGCGACTTGATCGGCGCGCAACGCCTGAGTGCGGCCGGGCTCGATCGGCGCCTCCGGCGCGAGGTTCCAACGCCCCTCAGAATCGGCGCGGGTATCGCCGAGATGCTGGCCGTCGAGATAGAGCCGCACCGCCTCGCCGGGCCCGGCCCGCCCCGCGAAGCTGACATCGCCGCCGGGGCCGTAGTCGACCGCATCGACCGAGACGCCGCCGGGCGGCCGGCCCTGCGCGATTGCCGGCGGGGCGGCCGCCACGACGCTCGGTGCCCTCGGCAGCGGTGCAGCGGGTGCGGGCGGCGGCGCGGCTGTCAGAGCCGGCTCAGGCGCTGTCGTGATCGGCGGCGGAGCCGGCTCCGGTGCTGTCACGATCGGCCGCGGAGCCGGATCCGGACGAGGCGCGGCGAGCGCACCAGACGGCACCGATGGCGCGGACGCCGGCGGCGCGGTCGGCGTCGGAGACACCTGGGTCGGCACGGGTGGCGCGACGGCAACGGGCGGCGGTGCTGCCGCCGGCGACGCAGGCGCGTCATCGGAAGGTGGGGGGGACGCTGGCGCAGCGGACGCGCGGGGCGGCGCAGCGGGCGCAACCGCGGGGGCGGCCGGCGCGGCAGCCGCCGGTGCCGGGGCGGCCGGGGCAACGGCCGCAGGCTGCGTCGGAACCGCCTCCGGTACGGGAGGTGCAGGCTCCAGCCCTGCCGGCGCGGCTGCGGCAGGGGGGTCCCGCGGCGCGGGGGTCGGATCGGCGGGCGGGGTATCCGTCCGCGGCGCCTGCAGCACCTGGAGCGCGCCACCGGGCTCGCGCGGTGTCAGCAGCGCGATCGGCGGCGGCGCGCTCCCCGGCGCGACCGGCCGTCCAGCAACGTCGCGGTCGCGCTCGGGCACCACCAGTATCACCGCCGAGGCGGACTCCCAGACGGTCCCGTCGGGGTTCCGCGCGCGCAGTGACAGCTCGCGCCCACCCGGCGGCATCGGACCCGAGGGAACGAACACCCATTCGCCGCGGTCGTCGGCCTTCACCCGGCCGATCTCGCGGGTCCCGTCGAGCACGACCACGTCGGCATGGGGGGCCGCGCGGCCGGCCATCACCGCGTCGCCCCGCGCATTCAGGCGCACGATGTCGAAGCTCGGCCGCGGCGGCGATGCGGCCGCCGGCGGCGGAGGCGGCGCGGCAGGCCGGGGGGCTGCCGGCGTCGTCGCGGGTGCGGCACCCGGCGCTGCCGGCGCCGTCTGGCCCAGGTCCGGTCCGCGGGTCAGGCCCGATACAAGTCTCGCAAGGTCCCTGTCGCGTTCGCCGAGCGCCATCCACACGGCGCCGAGGATCGTCAGCAGGCCGAGAAGACCGACCACATACGGTCGCATGGTCCCCCGTCCGCCCTTTTACTGTTCAACCAACTGAATCTTTAGTGTCATGGCCGCGTCACCGCAATGCACGGCTGCGTTCAAGTGCGGTTGCCCTTGTCCGATCCGGGGAACGGCACGGCGAGAATGACGATCGGCACCGCCGCGGCTGCCACGACCATCTCCTCCGGCCACGCGAGCGCGGCGGCAACACCGGTCCCGGCGAGCGCGGCCGCGAGCGGCAGCGTCCCGGCATCACCGACGCGTACGCCCGGCCGCGAGGCCGCGCCCAGCAGCGTCCCAAGCGCGGCGGCCGCGATGCAGGCGGCGAGACCGGGAAACAGCGCCGGCGCCCCCGCGACCGACAGCCCCCCGGCCATCAGCAATGCGGCAATGGCCGCCCGCCAGGCGGGCCGCGTGCCGGTCTCGCGCCGCCACTGCGCCAGGGCCAGCGCGAAGGCCGCTGTCACGACCGGCGCGATCAGCGCCACCCGGGTCAGGTCCTCCTCGGTCCGCGGCGTGCCGAGCATCCACCAAGTCGCCGGCAGGATCAGGCAGAGAAGCAGCGTCGCTCTCCCGCGCGCGCCGAGATGGGCGGGCTGCACCAGCAGCCCCGCGACCGTCGCGCCGAGCACGAGCCAGGGCAGCCGCTCGGGCAGCATCCGTGGCGTCACCACCATGACCCCGAACATGTCGAACAGTCCGGCGAGCAGCCCGAGCGCGGCCGCAAGCCCAGTCAGGCCCGGCCGCAACCGCGCGAGCAGGGCAGCGCCGAGCGCAACGACAACCGCAAGCGCGGGCGAACGCCAGGGCCCGAGCGCCGTGAGGATCCCCTCGATCACCGAACGTTCGCCTGCTCGCGCAGAGGTGCGCTCAAATGCGCCGCTTCCGCCGGCTATCGTCGCGCCAGCGGAAGATCGGAGGGGGCGGCGGATGCGCGGCGAGGGCGATGCGACGGTCGAGACCAGGGTCTGGGACCTGCCGACGCGGCTGTTCCACTGGGCGCTCGCGATCACGCTGGTCGGATCGTTCCTGACCGTGCGCGCACACGACATGCGGCTGCATTCCTACTGCGGCTACGCCGCGCTGACGCTGGTGCTGTTCCGCATCCTCTGGGGCCTGTTCGGCAGCGAGAGCGCCCGCTTCGCCTCCTTCCTGCGCGGCCCGGGTGCCGTGATGGCCCATCTGAAGGCGATGATCGCGCGGCGCCCCGATCACGAAACCACGCACAATGCGCTCGGCGGCTGGGCGGTGATGCTGATGCTTGGTCTCGTGCTCGCCCAGGGCGCTACGGGCCTGTTCGCCAACGACGACATCATCTTCCGCGGCCCGCTCTTCCCGCTGGCCGGCAAGGAGATGTCGGACCGCCTGACGACGTGGCACTACCGGATCTCGGACCTGCTGCTGATCGTGGTCATTGTGCACGTGCTGGCGGTGTTCGCCTACCGGCTGGCGGGGCATCAGCTGATCGAGGCGATGGTGACGGGCGTCAAGCCCCTCCCCGCCGGGACGCGGGCGCCGCGACCGGCCGGGATCGCGCCGGCGGCGGTCGCGCTGGCGATCGCCGCCGGCACGGTCTGGGCGGTGGTGACCCTGCTCGTTTAGAGCCGATCGCGCACGGCTGGACTCAGCCGTGTGCGTGAAGATGCTCGCACGGAACGGCCAGAGCGGTTTCCACTCTTGTGGAAAC
>NZ_JBHYDW010000221.1:0-4508 GCF_051860475.1 Elioraea sp.
TCTCTGCCACCGCATGGCGATCGTCCCGGCCAGACAGCGAGCAGTTCAGCGTCGCGAACTGGCCTGTCGAGACGCCGCCCTCCCGCGTGAAGAAGCCGTGCGGCGCGTCGAGCCCGGCGGTGAGGAACGGCACGGTCATGCAGCGAACCCCGGCGGCGGTGGCAGGCCGGGCGCGGTGATCGCGAGCGCCTTGAACAGCAGCCCCATCGCGTCCGCGTCCATCAGGCGCCGCGCGGCCGCCTGGAGCTGGCGCGCGGTATCGGGGCGCGCGGCGCGGCAGAGCACCGCCGTGCGCTCCGGCAGGCCGAGCGCGCGCAGCAACGTGCCCTGTGGCACAGGGCCGTGCACCTCGGCACCAGTGGCGCGGGCGGCGCAGGCGAGGGCAGCGAAATTGACCTGCGCGGTCAGGTCGGACTCGCCCGGCGCGGTGAGCGGATCGGCGGAGGCATGGCCACGCACGGCCTGGAGCGTGTCGACCGCGCCGCCGCCATGGCCGTAGTCGATCAGCAGCGCAGCCCCGCCCGTACGCACGAGCCGCACCGCGAGCGCCGCCACCCACGCGCGGGCGGCGTCGTTACGCTCGCCTGGCTCCGTCGCGTCGGGCGCGGCGATGGTCGTCCAGACCAATCGGTCGCCGTCGAGCCCGACCGAGCGCTCCCGCCCGCCGCCGACCAATTGGCGCACCGGCAGCGCATCGAGGAACTCGTTGGCGACCAGCAACAGCGGCCCCTCGGGCAGCGTTCCGATGCCGTCGTGCCAGGCGACGACGCGGCCACGCAGCCGCATCTCCTGCGCGGCGCGCAGCACCGGGCTCGTCTCGATCAGATGGATCCGCGCGGCCGCGGCGAAATCCGGCGCGACTCGGTCGGCGAGCCGCAGCGCATCCGCCATCAGCGTGCCGCGGCCGGGCCCTGCCTCGGCGAGCAGCACCGGATCGGGCCTTCCCATCGACTGCCAGACAGCGGCGCACCAGGCGCCGAGCAGCTCGCCGAATGCCTGCGTCATTTCAGGAGCGGTGACGAAGTCCCCTGCCCGCCCGAACGGATCGCGCGTGGCATAGTAGTGCGCGTTGCAGAGCGCGACGTAGCGGTCGAGCCGCATCGGCCCACGCTCGGCGATCTCGGCACGGATCATCGCGCCGAGCGGGCCCGGCTCGTCGCGATCGCCCATAGCCCCACCGCCAGCATCGGCAGGCTCAGCACCTGCCCCATGGTCAGCCCGCCCGGCAGGAAGCCGAGGAAGGCGTCGGGCTGGCGGAACAGCTCGCCGATCATGCGCGCCACCGCATAGCCCGCGAGGAACAGCCCGCCGAGGAAGCCGCGCCGCGCGCGATACCGCTCCTGCCGGCCGAACCAGGCCATCACCGCGAGCAACGCGAGCCCCTCCAGCCCCGCCTGGTAGAGCTGGCTCGGGTGGCGCGGCACCTGGTCGGAATCGGTCGGGAACACCATCGCCCAGGGTCCGTCCCAGGGCCTGCCCCAGAGCTCGGCGTTGATGAAGTTGGCGAGCCGGCCGAGGAACAGCCCGATCGGGGTCGGCACGGCGACGCGATCGACGAAGGCGAAGAAGTCGATCCCGCGCCAGCGGCAGAACCAGAGCGTCGCGGCGATCACGCCGAGCATGCCGCCGTGGAAGCTCATCCCGCCCTTCCACACCATCAACGCCTCCAGCGGGTGCTGGAGGTAGTAGCCGGGCAGGTAGAACAGCACGTAGCCGAGCCGGCCGCCGAGGATGACGCCGACGACCGCCCAGGTGAGGAAGTCGTCCACCTGCTCGGGCGTCGCGCAGGGGGGTGTAGCGGCGACCAGCCGGCGCACGACGCGCCAGGCGATCACCAGCCCGACGATGTAGGCGAGCGCGTACCAGCGGATCGCGAACGGACCGATCTCGACCAGCACCGGATCGATCAGCGGGAACGGGACGATGCCGAGCATCAGCGATACGGGTCCGCGGCCAGCAGGTAGTCGCGGACATAAGTGGCGACGCCATCCTCGATCGGGGTAAAGGCCCGAGCATAGCCAGCCTCGCGCAGCCGCTCCATGCGCGCCTGGGTGAAGTACTGGTACTGCGCGCGCAGGTGCTCGGGCGTGTCGACGAAGCTGATCTCGGGCGCGCGGTTCATCGCCGCGAAGACCGCGCGGGTGAGATCGACATAGGTCCGCGCCCGGCCGGTGCCGACATTGAACAGCCCGGAGACCTCCGGATGGTCGAGCAGCCAGAGGACGACGTCCACGCAGTCGCCGACCCAGATGAAGTCGCGCGCCTGGTGTCCGTCGGGGATGTCGGGACGGTGACTGCGGAACAGGGTCGCGGGATTGCCCGCGGCGACCTCCTCCGCCTTGCGCTTCACCACCGAGATCATGTGGCCCTTGTGATACTCGTTCGGGCCATAGACGTTGAAGAACTTCAGTCCAGCCCAGTGCGGCGGGCGCGGACGGCCGCGCGCAATCAGGTCGGCCACGCGCCGGTCGAAGGCGTGCTTGGACCAGCCATAGAGATTGAGCGGACGCAGCTTCGCGAGCGCGGTGGGGCTCGCGTCATCGTCGAACCCGGCCGCCCCGTCGCCGTAGGTGGCGGCGGAGGAGGCATAGATCAGCGGCACCGCATGGGCGGCGCACCAGTCCCAGAGTGCCAGCGAGAGCGTGATGTTGGTCGCCGCGGTGAGGTCGCCGTCGCGCTCGGTGGTCGCGCTGATCGCGCCCATGTGCACGATCGCACGCACGGGCGGGGCGCGGTCGAGCCAGCCCGCCAGCGCCTCGGGGGCGACGAGCTCGGCGACCAGGTGCTTGGCGAGGTTGCGCCACTTGCCGTCGCTGCGCAGCCGGTCGCAGACGACCGCCTCCTCGCCGCGTGCGGCGAGGGTGGCGACGATGTTGGAGCCGATGAAGCCGGCGCCGCCGGTGACGAGAATCATGCGCTTGCCGGTTGTGGCGGGACGGCGCCGCTTATAGGGTCCGCGCCGAAGGGCGGCAACGCCGCGGCAAGGAGGGACCATGCGCGCGAAGCTGGCAGATGACATGGCGGGCGTAGCGGGAGGCGCGATCTCGGCGCTGGTGGGGCTCCGGCGCGAGGCCGAGGCGATGGCGCGCTCGGCGGTCGAGGAGATGGTGCGCCGGCTTGACCTCGTCATGCGCGAGGAGTTCGAGGCTGCGCGCGAGCTTGCGGCCCGGGCGCGCGATGAGAACGGCAGGCTGGCGGCCCGGGTGGCGGACCTCGAGGCGCGGGTGGCCGCGCTGGAGGCGACCCCGGAGGAGCCGCCGGCGGTGGACGGCACCGTGCCCTGAGCCGGGCGTGACAGGGGCGTGAAAACTGCGCCCCGGACCGCGTCTGCCTTGCAGCGGCGCGATTCGGCTCTGTAACCTATTCATGGTGTTCGGGCCGCTCGTTCACACCAAGATGTGGAGAGCGCGTCCAGCACCCTCTTCAGGCGGGCGCCGCCTTGACGCCTGCCGCCGGTACAGGGAGCACGCGGCCATGGCCGACCGCCTTGCCCTCCGCGATGACAGCACCGCCAACCCGCTGGACCTGCTGGAGCAGATCGTCGCCGCCAACGACTGGCCGTTCGATCGGCGCGGCGACGATGCGATGGCGGTCGAGGTGCCTGGGAAGTGGTGCGACTACACGCTGCATTTCTCTTGGTGCGGTGAGATCAGCGCGATGCACTTCTTCTGCGCCTTCGATCTCAAGGTGCCGGCGGGGCGCAAGCCCCAGGTGCACGAGTTGCTCGCGCTTGCGAACGAGAAGCTCTGGCTCGGGCATTTCGGCGTCTGGACCGAGGAGAACACCCCGGTCTTCCGCCACTCGGTGCTGCTGCGCGGTGCCGGCGGGCTGTCGGTGGAGGCGCTCGAGGACATGGTCGACATCGCGGTGACCGAGTGCGAGCGGTTCTTCCCGGCGTTCCAGTTCGTGCTGTGGGGCGGCAAGAGCCCCGCTGACGCGCTGGCGGCCGCCATGCTGGAGTGCGCCGGCGAGGCCTAGCGTATCGGTCCGTTCAGCCAGCCCTGCTCAATGTCGGATGACGCCGGACTGTGGCCTGCCTGATGGTACGGCTGCGGCATGGTCATCGCCGGGTGGCGTTCGCGGTCGTGCGGGAGTCGCTGGCCCGGACCGCGTCGGCGTTCCAGGGTGGCCGTGGGGCCGGCCGATCGCGGGGCTGGTCGGACGCGCCCGGTCAGGACCCTCCAGGCACCCGATGACCGCGCGGGGCTGCCAGGCCCCGAGTTGCTGGCCGGTCGGCACACCGCGCGCCAGCTTGGGGTTGTCGGCGTACGGAAAGTCCACAACGCGGTGGTGGCGCTGCATCACGGGCTGTGCCACGCCCTGTACCGCGGCAGCGGCAAACACGGGAGCTGGGGCAGACGGAATCCGTCGCTCGTCCAATACGAACGCGGATTGCGATCTCTGCTGCACCATCACGATCAGGACGTATTGATGAGACCTGTGCGCGGGTGGCTTGGGTGGTGGCTGTTGCGGAGTCTGGAGCTGTGGGATGCGTCTCGCGTGCGCCT
>NZ_JBHYDW010000222.1:0-4451 GCF_051860475.1 Elioraea sp.
GAATCGTCTGCTGACGCAGCGAATCACAGCCGATTCAAACGACTCAACTTCTTCCCGGATGGGCTCTAAGGGGACGCGAGCAGGGTCGTGGTCAAGATCCCGACCCGGCCCGGCGAGGCGATCACTGGTCACCTCGCCGGGCTGCCGCCTTTTGCGCCGGCCGATATGATCGAACGGACGGTGCGCGGCATCGGCAAGGTGTTCGCGCTCGCCTGGCTGGTGCTGGTGCTGGTCACCGTGCTCGCGGTGGCGGAACGCTATGCGCCGCCGATCACCGCGGCGATGGCGGCGATCTTCGGTCCCAATCCGGGCACCGCGCTGACCGAGCTGCAATGGCACCTCTATGCCGCCGGGTTCCTGGTGGCCCTGTCCTACGCGATGACGGTTGGCGCGCATGTGCGCATCGACGTGCTCGCCGAGCACTGGTCGCTGCGCACCAAGGCCTGGGTGGAGCTCGCCGGCATGGCGCTGTTCCTCGCCCCCTTCGCGGTGTTCGTGCTGATGCACGCGATCCCCTTCGTCGAGCGTTCGTACACGCTCAACGAGGTCTCGCCCTCGCCCGGCGGGCTCGGCGGGCGCTGGATCATCAAGTCGTTCATCATCGTCGGCTTCGTGCTGATCCTCGCCGCCGCGCTGGCGCGGACCATGCGCATCCTCAACTACCTGTTCCGTCACCGGACCGGCTGAGCGATCGGGTCAGGACACAGAGCATGCTCGAGACCTACGAGCTGATCGTCATCGCGCTGCTGGCGAGCTTCATCCTGCTGATCTTCACCGGCTACCCGATCGCCTGGGTTCTCGCCGGCGTGTCGTTCTGGTTCGTCGTGATCGCGCTCTGGGGCGCGGACACGCTCGACTGGGACACGTTCATGCTGGACCGCTGGATCCGGTTCAGCGTGATCGTCGACCGGATATGGTCGCAGATGCAGAACTCGGTGCTGGTCGCGCTGCCCAACTTCATCTTCATGGGCATCATGCTCGACAAGTCGGGCGTGGCCGAGAAGCTGATGCAGGCGTTCACGCGGCTGTTCGGCAGCCTCCAGGGCGGGCTCGCGATCTCCGTCTGCGCGATCGGCATCCTGCTCGCCGCCTCGACCGGCATCGTCGGCGCCTCGGTGGTGCTGCTGGCCACGCTCTCGCTGCCGCTGATGATGGCCTACGGCTACTCGCGCCGGCTTGCGACCGGCGTGGTCGCCGCTTCGGGCACGCTCGGCATCCTGATCCCGCCATCGATCATGCTGGTGATCATGGCCGACCAGCTCGCGATGTCGGTGGGCGACCTGTTCATGGGCGCGATGATCCCCGGCCTGCTGCTCGGCGCGCTCTACATCGTCTACGTGGTGGTGATCTCCAATGTCAGTCGCGGCGTCGCGCCGCACCCGCCCGACGCGCCGAAGGTGACGTTCGGGCTGGTGCTCGAGGCGCTGGGCGCGATGGCCGCACCCGCCCTGCTGATCCTTGCCGTGCTGGGCTCGATCTTCTTCGGCATCGCCACCGCGACCGAGGCCTCCGCGGTCGGCGCGTTCGGCGCGATACTGCTCGCGCTGATCAACCGGCGGCTGGATTGGCGCACCATCAAGGACGTCTGCTACGGCACCACCTCGACCACCGCCTTCATCATGGCGATCTTCCTCGGCGCCTCCGCCTTCGCGCTGGTGATGCGCTCCCTCGGCGGCGACGAGTTCATCGCCCACATCCTGAAGAGCCTCCCGTTCGGCCCCGACGGGATCATCATCGTGATCCTGGCGATCGCCTTCGTCGCCGGGTTCTTTCTCGACTGGCTGGAGATCAGCCTGATCTTCCTGCCGCTCGTCGCCCCGGTTGTGAAGGCGCTCGGCTACGATCCCGTGTGGTTCGTCGTGGTGTTCGCGGTGATGCTGCAGACGAGCTTCCTCACCCCGCCCGTCGGCTTTTCGCTGTTCTACGTGAAGGGCGTGGCGCCGAAGGCGATCGAGACGCGCGACATCTACCTTGGCGTGCTGCCGTTCGTCGCGATCCAGTTGCTGGTCGTGTTCCTGGTGTTCGAGTTCCCCGAGATCGCGCTCTGGCTGCCGCGTGAGGTGTACGGCGCCGCCGTGCGCTGATCAGCGCGCCCAGACCTCCTCGTAGAGCGCCATGATCTCCTCCTTGCTCGGCACGCGCGGATTGTTCGCCGGGCTGCCCGAGGCCAGCGCCTGCTCGGCCATGGTGGGAATGAGTGCGCGCCACTTCGCCTCGTCGAGCCCGTAGCTGCGCGGGGTCGGCACGACCAGATCACGGTTGAGCGCGCGCAACTCCTCCACCAGCCGCGCCGCCGCCGCCTGATCGCCCTCCTCCTCGTGCGCGATCCCCATCGCGCGCGCGGCCTCGGCGTAGCGCGGCAGCGCGGCCGGCAGCGAGAACGCGGTGATCGCCGGCAGCAGCATGGCGTTGGAGAGCCCGTGCGCGACGTGGAAATGCGCGCCGAGCGGCCGGCTCATGCCGTGCACCAGGGCGACCGAGCTGTTCGAGAAGGCAAGTCCCGCGAGCGTCGCGCCCAGCATCATTGCCTCGCGCGCGGTCGCGTTGCCGGGCTCCGCGTAGGCCGTGCGCAGGTTGCGCGCGATCAGCGCCATCGCCCGCCGCGCCATGGTGTCGGCGTAGGGGTTGGCGCGCTTCGACACATAGGCCTCGAGCGCATGGGTGAGGCTGTCGATCCCCGTGTCGGCGGTGGTGCGCGCGGGCACGGAGTAGGTCAATTCGTAGTCCACCAGGGTCGCGAGCGGCAGGGCGGCAAGCCCGGCGATCAGCATCTTCTCGTTACGTTCGGTGTCCGTGATGACAGTGAATCGGGTCACCTCGCTGCCGGTTCCGGCGGTGGTGGGTACGGCGAGGATCGGCAGCGCGGCAAGGTCGGCCGCGCGCGGCACCTTCCAGTCCCGTATCTTTCCCCCGCCCGCGGCGAGGATGGCGATCGCCTTCGCGGTGTCGATCGGGCTGCCGCCGCCGAAGCCGATCAGGCAGTCAATCTCGCCCGCCGCGTTGAGCGCCGCGACCCCGGCCTCGATCACCGTGTCGGTCGGGTCGGGCACGGTGTCGCCGAACACCGGTGGGGTGATGCCGGCCTCGGCCAGCGGGTCCAGCAGCTTCCGGACCAGGCCCGAGGCGACCATGAACGGGTCGGTGACCACCATGGGGCGCTTCAGCCCCAGCGTGGCGAGCAGCTCCGCCGCCTGGGCGACCGCGCCGCCGCCGATCCGCATCATCCGAGGCGAGACGATCGTCGTGACCATCGTGTGTCCTCCGTCACTGCGGGAACAACCTACGTCGGCTTTGGTATTGCGTTAACCGGAGACGGGGAATGATTTGCCGCCTCTCCGGGTTAACCGGGGGGCGGTGACGGAACGAATACCTCGCGCGGGCATCCCGCCCGGTCTCAGGAGTTCGGTGCCATGTCGGTCTGGCTCATGATCCTGCTTGCTCCCTTCGTCACCTCGCTCGGCGTGGTGCTCGCGGCGCTGGCCGGCATTCCGGCGATGATCGCCGCCCTCGCGCTCGTGCCGCTCGTGTTCGGCGCCGGCCTCGTCTACGCCGCAACCACGGCCAGCGTGCCGGCCGGCTTCTTCGCGGCCGCCATGGTCGGCGCGATCCTCGGCACGGTGCTGACCAAGCGTCAGCCGACCGAGCGGCGGGCCTGACCCACGGCCGCGAAGGGGTGCGGGTCAAGCGGCCAGATCGGCCGCCGCACCTTGGCGTAGGGGATGCGTGACGCGTCCGGCGGATAGGGTCCGCCGCAATCCACGTAGATCACCCCCGTCGCGATCGGCGCGAACGCCGCGTGGAAGTGGTTCGAGGACTTGACCACCACGATCTTCCGGGCGGCGAGATCGATCCCGAGATCGGTGAACACGGCCGGGGCGAAGGTCTGCGCGCGCGTGCTGGAGAGCACCACGTCGAGCGCGCCGATCGACACCGCCGCCGACGGTCCGAGCGAGACGACGCTCTGCTCGAACGGGATGCGCAGATCCTCGGTGATCGCGCGGACGGTGACCGTGGCGTCGACCGGCCGGCCTGAGGAGGGCGTGGCCTTGCCGCCGAAGCGGAGCGGCAGCGTCGCACCGGCGCCGGCGGCGAGACAGAACGAAGCCGCGACCGGGTCCCAGAGCGCGCCCAAGGCCGCGGGGATCTCCGGCCGGGCGAGCAGCGCCTCGACCAGCACCGTGGAGTCGCCGGCCACACCGCCGCCCGGGTTGTCCCAGCGATCGGCCAGCACGACCGGGCCGCCCGGAATCGCAAGCGCCTCAGCGATCGCCTCGTCGGGCTTGGGATGCGGCGGCACGCCGGCACGGCCCCAGGAGAGGATCTCGCGCCCCAGGCGCTCCGCCAGCCGCATGGCGGCGGCCGGGTCGCCATCGGCATAGACCAGCACCTTGGAGCCGACGTCGTACACATCCGCGGCCTGAAAGCCGTGATTGACGCTGATGGAGAGAATC
>NZ_JBHYDW010000223.1:0-4432 GCF_051860475.1 Elioraea sp.
GATGCTGATCGTGCCGGACGAGGAGATCGGCAGCCCGCAGAGCCGCGACTGGATCGAGTCACATGCGCGGCGCGCCGATCTCTGCCTGACGCTCGAACCCTGCCGTCCGGGCGGCGGGGTGGTGGTGGGGCGCGGCGCGGTGGGCGCGGTGTATCTCCGGGCGACGGGCGTGACCGCGCATTGCGGCAGCTATCGCGAGCACGGCGCCTCGGCGGTCGCGGCGCTCGCAGCACTGGTCGGCCCGCTCGAGGCGCTGAGCGATCCCGCGCGCGGGCTCACCGCGACGGTGGGGATCTTCCGCGGCGGGGCTGCGCGCCAGGTGGTGCCGGGCGAGGCCGAGATCCATCTCGACCTGCGCGCCCCCGATGCCGCCGGCTCGGAGGCGCTGCTTGCGGCGGTGCGCGCGATCGCCGCGCATCCACCCGCTGACCCGCGCGTGACGGTGGAGATCGCCGGCGGCTTCGGCCGGCCGCCCTTCCCGACCAGCGCGGGCACGCGCGGGCTCTATGCCTGGGCCGAGGAGGCGTGCGCCGCACTCGGCCAGCCGGTCCACGACGTGATCGCGCGCGGCGGGTCGGACGGCTCGTTCGCCGCCGGGCTTGGCGTGCCGACGCTGGACGGGCTCGGCGCGGTGGCGCATGACACGTGCAGCCGGCGCGAGACGGTCGAGGTGTCCTCGATCGTGCCGCGCGCGGCCGTGCTCGCGCATCTGATCGCCTCGGCCGCCGAGGGTCGAACGCTGCCGCGCTGAGCTGGACATGGACCGCCGGTCACCGATGCGCCGATCGTCACCGGCAACGACCGGCGCGAGAGGCCCGCGCGCGCCGCGCGCGGTCAGCCCGGCTTGCCGTCCGGCCGCGGTGCGATCAGCATCGGCGCGAAGGCGATCAGGAACAGCGTGAAGCCAGCGAGCCAGGCCGTGCCGGCGACCGCGAGGGCTGCCATGTACGGCAGGATTTCCGCGCCGAAGGCGCGCAGGAGCGCGGCCGCCGGGATCAGCACATAGGCCGCGGCGGCAAGCGGCGACGCGACCAGGTCGCGCCCCGTGTGGCCGAGCGTCGCGCGCGTCATGACGGCGAGGATCATCAGCGCGATCGCCCCGCTGGCCTGGAGGTGCAGCCAGGCCGAGGCCCAGGGCGCGCCGGCGAGCAGGAACGCGGCGTTGGTGCCGAGCGCGGCCGGGACAAGCAGAGAGGCGAGGTGGAGCACCCAGAGGATCGGCTGGCCGAGCGTCGCGAGGCCGTGCCAGCGCACGAGCCGTGTCAGCGCCAGCGCGGCGGCGACCGCGGCGGCGCCGCCGCCGAGCAGCGAGCCCGGTGCGGCGAGATCGATGGCGACCACGCCGATCAGCGCGATCACGCCGGCGCGGTCGATCCAGGGGAAAGGCGGCGTGGCGGGAGCCGCGCCGGCGCGGCGCAGCGCGTTCAGGGTGAAGGAAGGAACGATCCGCCCGCCGATCAGTCCGACCAGGGCGAGGGCGACGTTCAGCGACAGGAGCTGCCCGGTCGCGAAGGTGTCGGTGGTCCAGCCGGCGGTCTCGGCGAGCATCAGCAGGTCGCCGGCCCAGAACGCCAGCACCAGCGCCGGCGGGCCGTACAGCCGCGGCGCGCCGGCCCTGATCAGAGCCGGCAGCACGCTGAGCAGCAGCGCGGGCAGCGGCAGGGCCGCGATCACGGCGGCCGCCTCCGCCGGCGCGGGCGAGCCAGGCAGCAGCACGAGCCGCGCCGCGAGGTGGAGCACGACGAGCAGCACGAGCGGCGCGCCCGCGTAGCCGCGCCGCCCGGTCCAGTTCGGCACGGCGGTCAGCAGGAAGCCGGTGATGGCGGCGCCGATGAAGCCCGCGATCAGCTCATGGGCATGCCAGCGCGCGATCGGCAGCGGGCCTTCGGGCAGCACAGCGCCGTGCAGCGCGGCGACCCAGACCAGCATCGCCAGCACGGCCCAGACGCCCGCAAGCAGGAAGAAGGGGCGGAAGCCGTGCCCGAACAGCGCGACCCGCGGCCGTTCCGCGGCGCGGCGCAGCGCCGCCGAGGCGTTCATGGCGCCCCGCCGACGGCAGCGCGGGGAAGCTGCGCCGTATCGATCTGGCGGAACGGCCCGCGCGGGGTCTCCGCCGCCATCAGCACGCCCCAGGTGAAGTCGAAGTACCAGCCGTGCAACGCCAGCAGCCCGGCCTCGACCCGCTCGGCGATCCAGGGGTAGCTGCTCAGGTTGCGCAGGGACACCAGCACGGATGCCTGCTCGGCGTAGCGGGCGAGCAGCGCAGGCTCGGCCTCGGTCACGAGGCTGCGCACCTCCTCGCGCGCCTCGGCGAGCAGCCCGACCCAGCGGCCCATGAACTCGAAGCGCGGATCGGCGTCGCCGTACTCCATCAGGCTGCGCACGCCGCCGCACATCGCGTGGCCGAGCACGACGATATGGCCGACCTCGAGCCCCTTCACCCCGAACTCGAGCGCCGAGGAGACGCCGGCGAGCCGCCCGTCCGGCATGTAGGGCGGCACCAGCGCGGCGACGTTGCGGACCACGAACAGGTCGCCCGGGCCGGAATCGGTGATCATCTGCGGATCGGCGCGGCTGTCGCAGCAGCCGACCACCATCACCTTCGGCCGCTGCCCCTCCGACACGAGCTGGTCGAACAGCGAGTGGTCGGTCTCGAAATAGGCCGCGCGAAAGCGCTCGAACCCCAGCACCAGCCGGGCGAGTGCGGCGTCGGGCGTGGTCACTGCACGAGCGGCGTCGCGGCCCCCTCCATGTCGATGCCCTCGATGCGCGCGCGGCCAGCCAGCACGGCGATGAACTGGTGTACCGCGCGGCGCCAGGAGGCATCGTGCAGATACCGCGCGACGGTCCCGCGCACCGCCTCGAACGGCAGCTCGCGCGGCTCGGCGCGCTGGTGCAGCCAGAGAATGTGCATGCCGTAGCGGCTCTTTGCCACCACCGGGCAGATCTGGCCCGGTGCCATCGCGGCGAGGAACGTTTCGATCTCCGGCACGAGGCTGCCGCGCGTGACCTGGCCGAGCCGTCCGCCGTCCTTGGCCGAGGGGCAGTCGGACTGCGCGCGCGCCAGGGCGGCGAAGCTGTCGCGATCGGCCAGCACCTGCGCGAGCAGGTCCTTCGCGCGCGCCTCGGCGGACGCCCGCGCGTCCCGGTCGTCGGGATCGGCGGCGAGCAGGATGTGGCTCGCCTCCCAGAGCTCCCTGGTGCGGAAGCGGCCGCGATTCGCCTCGTACCAGCGTCGCAGCGTCGCCTCGTCCGCCTCCGGCACGGCGATCACGTGCTCAAGCAGCGCCTCGATCACCGCCTCGTCGGGCAGCAGATCGCCCTCCGCCTCGGCCTCGATGCCGCGCGCCGCCGCCTCGTCGAGCAGCAGCCGGCGCACGACCAGCGCGCGCGCCGCCTCCTGCCACGCCGCCTCCGCCGAGGGTGCCGGATGGTGCTGCATCTCGGCCGCGATCTCGCGCTCGCCGATCACCGTGTCGTTGACGCGCACCGTCATCGCGCTCACTCGGCGGCAGTGGGGCGCGGTGCCGCGACCGGTCCGGGCCGGCGGGTCGCGCCGCCGCGCCGGCGCACGATCTGCCAGGAGCGGAACAGGTACCAGACCGGCGCGGAGAAGATGTGCACCAGCCGCGAGAACGGCGTGAGCAGGAACAGCGTCATGCCCATCACGATATGGAGCTGGAACGGCCAGTCGGTGCCGCGCACGAAGTCGGCCGCTCCGGCCTGGAACGTCACGATATGCTGCGCCCACATCGAGAGCTGCACCATCATCGCGCCGTCGCGGTGGCCGAGCGAGAACGGCAGCGTGATCAGACCGAGCGAGAGCTGCACCCAGAGCAGGATCAGGATCGCGATGTCCACGCCGGTCGATGTGCGGCGGATGCGCGGATCGTAGAGGCGGCGGTGCAGCAGCAGCGTCAGCCCGATGAAGCAGATCGTGCCGAACACGCCGCCCAGCCCGATGGCGATCATCTGCTTCTGCTGCACCGTGATGACCGCCTCGTAGACCCATTTCGGTGTCAGCAGGCCGAACAGATGGCCGAAGAAGATCGCGAGGATGCCGACATGGAACAGGTTCGAGCCCCAGCGGAGCTGGCGCGCGCGCAGCATCTGGCTCGATCCCGTGCGCCACGTGTACTGGTCGCGGTCGAAGCGGATCAGGCTGCCCACGAAGAACACGCCGGCGCAGAGATAGGGGTAGATGCCGAACAGGAAGTCGTGCAGGTAGTCGGTGAAGACGCCCCAGGCGCCCATGGCGCGGTCCTCCGTTTCAGCTCTTGGTCGCGGCGCGCGTGGCACGCAGCCGCTTGATCATCGCCGCCACCTTGGCGCGCGCCCCGTCCCGGTTGGGGTCGTTCTCCGGGCCGAAGGTCACCGGGGCGTCCTCCCACGCGCGGTCGATCTCGTCCGGATCCTCCGGCTCGGGCTCGAC
>NZ_JBHYDW010000224.1:0-4410 GCF_051860475.1 Elioraea sp.
ATCTCTCGCAGGTGGCATGGACCTCGGAGGAGAACGGCACGACCTTCGTCTTCCCCGACACCTGCTACGGCACCGACAGCCACACCACGATGGTGAACGGCGTCGGCGTGCTCGGCTGGGGTGTCGGCGGGATCGAGGCCGAGGCGGCGATGCTCGGCCAGCCGATCGCCATGCTGATCCCCGACGTGATCGGCTTCAAGCTGGTCGGCAGGCTGCCCGAGGGCGCGACCGCGACTGATCTGGTGCTGACGGTCACGCAGATGCTGCGCAAGAAGGGCGTGGTCGGGAAGTTCGTCGAGTTCTTCGGCCCGGGTCTCGCCGAGCTGTCGGTGGCGGATCGCGCGACCATCGGCAACATGGCGCCGGAGTACGGCGCCACCTGCGGCTTCTTCCCGGTCGATGCGGCGACGTTGAAGTACCTCGAACTGACAGGTCGCGAGGCCCACCGCATCAAGCTCGCCGAGGCGTATTGGCGCGCGCAGGGGATGTTCCGTGATGCCAACAACCCCGATCCGGTGTTCACCGACACGCTGGAGCTCGATCTCTCCACCGTCGTGCCGTCGCTCGCCGGGCCGAAGCGGCCGCAGGACCGGGTGCTGCTCTCGGCCGCGAGCGAGTCGTTCAAGGATGAGCTGACACGATCGCTCGGCGTGCCGGCGAACGATGTCGGCAAGCGGGTGAAGGTCGAGGGCACGAACTACGAGCTCACCCACGGCGACGTGGTGATCGCGGCGATCACGTCCTGCACGAACACCTCCAACCCGTACGTCATGGTCGCGGCGGGGCTGGTAGCGCGCAACGCGCGCAGGAAGGGCCTTCAGGTGAAGCCCTGGGTGAAGACCTCGCTCGCGCCGGGCTCGCAGGTGGTGACGGAATATCTGGAAAAGTCGGGGTTGCAGGTCGACCTCGATGCGCTCGGGTTCAACCTGGTGGGTTATGGCTGCACCACCTGCATCGGCAACTCCGGGCCGCTCGACGACCACATCGCGGATGCGGTCGAGAACGGCAAGCTGGTGGTCGCCTCCGTGCTGTCGGGCAACCGCAACTTCGAGGGCCGTGTGCATGCCAATGTGCGGGCGAACTATCTCGCCTCGCCGCCGCTGGTGGTCGCCTACGCGCTTGCAGGGTCGATGAACATCGACATCACGACCGAGCCGCTCGGCACCGGCAGCGACGGCAAGCCGGTGTACCTCAAGGACATCTGGCCCTCGAACGCCGAGATCGCGTCCGTGGTGCACGGCACGGTCAGCCGGCAGATGTTCCAGGGGCGCTACGGCGACGTGTTCAAGGGGCCGAGGCAGTGGCAGTCGATCGCCGTGGATGGCGGCGAGACCTATCGCTGGAACGAGGGCTCGACCTACGTGAAGAACCCACCCTATTTCGAGGGCATCACGATGACGCCGGCGCCGATCGGTGACATCAAGGGTGCGCGGATTCTCGGGATGCTGGGAGATTCGATCACGACCGACCACATCAGCCCCGCTGGGTCGATCCGCAAGGCCTCCCCTGCCGGCGAGTACCTGCTGGAGCGGCAGATCCGTCCGAACGACTTCAACAGCTACGGCGCCCGCCGCGGCAATCACGAGGTGATGATGCGGGGCACCTTCGCCAACATCCGGATCCGCAACGAGATGACGCCGGGGATCGAGGGCGGGGTCTCGAAGCACCATCCCTCGGGCGAGATCGCGCCGATCTACGACGTGGCGATGCGCTACAAGGCGGAGGGCGTCCCGCTGGTGGTGATCGGCGGCAAGGAGTACGGCACCGGCTCGTCGCGCGATTGGGCCGCCAAGGGCACGGCGCTGCTCGGCGTGAAGGCCGTGATCGTCGAGAGCTTCGAGCGCATCCACCGCTCCAACCTGGTCGGCATGGGCGTGCTGCCGCTGGTGTTCACGCAGGGGATGGACCGCAAGACGCTCGCGCTGACCGGCGAGGAGGTGCTGGACATTCTCGGGCTCGCGGACCTGAAGCCGCGCATGGAGTTCGAGCTGGTGATCCATCGGCCGACCGGGGCGGTGGACAGGGTGCCGGTGCTCTGCCGCATCGATACGGTGGACGAGGTCGAGTACTACCGCCATGGCGGCATCCTGCACTACGTGCTGCGCGGGATGGCGAAGGCGGCGTAGCGGCCTGACGCCCGAGCATGTGGCGGACGATGGGTCGCGGCGCGTGAGCGGGCGTGACGCCATCCTGGTGGGTGGCCGGACGAGGGGATGGGCGGAACGGACGTTCGGACGGAAGGGCTGTTCCGCTCCGTGGGCCGCGAGGCGCGTGTTGCGTCTGCCGACCCGGTACGGCTGATCCGGGCGCTGGCGGTGCGGCGGTTGCTGCCCGGTGCGGTCCGGGCGGCGGGCGGACCGGCCCGCTCGCGGCGCGGCCGACAATGCGTCCGCGTCCTGGGCCGACTGCGCCGCGACGGACTTCTGCACGCACCGGCATGGCAGTGCCACGCATACACGCGCGTGGATTGCGAAACGATCCGCGTTAACCCATTCTTAACCCCATGCGTGTCAGAACCCTGCGTATGGTTTCGCTCTCCTCCCTCGCAGCCTTCTCGCAGTCGGCCTCGGCCGCATTGCAGGTGCGCGACAGCCGTGCGGTGGGTGGCAACCAGGTGTTCGGCGGGGTGAACCGCAACATCCTGGCGAGCCCCCCGAAGCCCGCGCAGCCGATCCTGCCGGCCGAGCCGCCGGCTGGGCCGCTGCCGCGCGGCTCGCTGCTGAACCTCACGATCTGACCGCCTTGCGCTGACGGCTACCCAGCTCGCGCGGGTCTGATGGGCTGCCGCGCCAGTTGCGCTGGCGCGTCGCGGCCGGGCGCGGGATGCTGCGCCGTGGCTGCTCTCACCTCCTCCGGACCCAGGATCCGCGCCGTCCCCGAAGGCGACACGCGCACGCGCCTGACCTGCCCGGAATGCGGCTACGTCGCCTACGAGAACCCGAAGGTTGTGGTCGGCTCGGTCGCGACGCACCAGGACCGCGTGCTGCTCTGCCGGCGGGCGATCCCACCGCGCGCCGGCTTCTGGACGCTGCCGGCCGGATTCCTCGAGATGGGCGAGACCGCCGAGGAGGGGGCACTCCGCGAGGCCATGGAGGAGGCGCGCGCCAGTCTCGCGCTCGATGGCGTCCTTGGCGTCTATTCGATCGCGCGGATCGGCCAGCTGCAGGTGATCTTCCGTGCCCGGCTGCTCGATCCGGCCGCGATCGGCCCGACGCTGGAATCGACCGAGGTCGGACTGTTCGCCTGGGGAGAGATCCCCTGGGCGCAGATCGCCTTCCCCTCGGTGCACTGGGCGCTGACGCACTGGCGCGAGAGCCGGGATGCGCCATCCTGGCCCGCACGCGGCAATCCGGCGCCGGCATGACGCGCGCATTCCTCGTCGCGCTCGCGGTTGCCGCCGCGCCGGGAGTGTCCCTGACCGCAGAGCTGCCGCCGGCGATCTCCCAGGGCATTCTGGTCGACGAGCTGCCGCTGCGCCCGCGTCCAGCGCCGGGGAGCGGCACGCGCGTCGAGCCGCCCGGCCCGCGGATTGATCCGCCCGGCGCGGCTGCCGGCACGGTGGAGCTTGCGCCCGGCACGACGCTCGCCCCCGGCTTCTTCAGTTCGCGTCCGATCGACGCCCCGCTCGACGGTCCGACCGCAGGCGTGCCGCAGCGCGGAGTCGGCGACCGGCTGCTCGAGGTCGGACCCGGCGTCGTGCTTCAGCGGCGGTTCTGAGGCCGCTCAGCCAGGGGCCGCGAAGGGACGACCGGGACGCCAGACCGGGTCGGGCGCCGACCAGAGCGCCGGATTCGCCATCGCGGCGGCGAGGTTCGCCGCCGCCGTCTGAAGCAGCGCCTCGCCCTTCTCGGGGCTCGCCGCACGCGGATCGCCGCGCACCCCCGTGCCCGGGGCGCGCTCCTCGAAGCTGCGGAAGCGCTGGATTCCAGCGCCATCCGAGGACGACGCGCCGGCGACCTCGCCCGGCGTCATCACGCCGGCCGCCGCAGCGTCGATGTGGTCGCGCCGCACGAGATCCGGGGCCACCACCATCATCATCGCGGTCTCGCCCTCGCAGGCGTGCTGGATGTTCTTCTGCCGCTCAAGGATTGCGCCGACCGCCTCGGCCGCCATGATCCAGTAGGTCGAGCCGGCGATCGCCATGTCGAGCTCGACCGCCAGTTCCCGCACCGCGACCGCGAGCGGCTCGGTGTTGCCGCCATGGCCGTTCACCACGAACAGGCGGCGGAACCCGCACACCTTCAGGCTCCGCGCGATGCCGCGCAGCACCGCATGGAAGGTGGCGTAGTCGAGGCTGATCGTGCCGCCGAAGGGGAAATGGTGCTCGCTCATGCCCATCCACTGACAGGGCAGTACGACTACGGGCTCCCGTCCTGCCAGCAGCCGCGCCGCGCGCAGGCTGATCTCGGT
>NZ_JBHYDW010000225.1:0-4357 GCF_051860475.1 Elioraea sp.
TTCGGCACCCAGCGGGTGAACCTGAACGGACCGGTACCGATCGGCTGGCGGATCGTCGCCGACCAGCCCTCGCTCTCCGGCCCCATGATCCAGAGCTCGGAGAGCAGATTGAGCAGCGGCCCGTAGGGCTCGCTCATCTCCATCACGAAGGTGCGCGCATCCGGCGCCTCCAGCCGCGTGACCAGCTTCATCGGCGCCGACAGCCAGCCGCGGCTGATGCGGTCGCGCACGCGCTCGGCGTTCGCCTTCACGTCCTCGGCGGTCATCACCCGGCCGTTGTGGAAGCGCACGCCCTCGCGGATGCGGAAGACGTAGCGGCGCCCATCATCCTCGACCTGCCAGGACTCGGCGAGATAGGGGATCGCGCGGCCGTCATCGGCGATGCTGGTCAGCCCCTCGACATAGACCTGCTGCACGGCGATCGAGCCGGTGTGGCGATGCGGGTCGGCGGTGTCGAGGCCAAGCAGCGCGATCTTCAGCGTGCCGATGCGCTCGGCTGCACGGGCGGCCCGGCCGGGCAGGTGATCCAGCAGCCCGGCAGCAGCCAGCGCGGATGCGCCGGCGAACAGGGTGCGTCGCGAGGTCGTCATGGCGGCTCTCCCGGTGGTATGCGGGAGGGACGCTAGCCGCGCCGGTGCCGCGCGGACGCGACGTTTCCATGAAGCTGTGGTTGCCGGCGGGACGGGCGGGCGCCGTTGTCCGGTGCGCTGCCCTCAGACGTTGAAGCGGAACAGCATCACGTCGCCGTCGCGCACGATGTAGTCCTTGCCCTCGACGCGCATCCTTCCCGCCTCCTTGGCGCCGACCTCGCCGCCGCAGGCGATGAAGTCGTCGTAGGTGATCGTCTCGGCGGCGATGAAGCCGCGCTCGAAGTCGCCGTGGATGACGCCGGCGGCCTGCGGCGCGCGGGTGCCTCGCACGATCGTCCAGGCCCGCGCTTCCTTCGGCCCGACAGTGAAGAACGTGATCAGGCCAAGCAGCACGTAGCCGGCGCGAATCACCCGGTCGAGCCCGCTGTCGGCAAGCCCGACGCTCTCCAGGAACGGCCCCTTCTCGGCCTCCGGCAGTTGCGCGATCTCGGCCTCGATCGCCGCGGAGACGACGACCGTGGCCGCGCCCTTGGCCTTGGCCATCGCCTCGACCGCGGTGCTCCACGCATTGCCGGTGGCCGCCGCGCCCTCCTCGACGTTGCAGACATAGAGCACGGGCTTGGTGGTCATCAGGTTCAGCGCGCGCGCCGCCGTCTCCTGCCCGGGCGGGATGGCGCCGCGGCCCGGCTCGCCCCGCTGCAGGGCGGGGATCAGCGTCTCGATCAGGCCAAGCTGCGCGATCGCCTCCTTGTCGCCGCCGCGGGCGCGCTTGGTGAGCCCGGTGAGGCGCTTCTCCAGGCTTTCGAGGTCGGCCAGCATGAGTTCGGTCTCGACCGTGTCGGCGTCGCGGATCGGGTCGATCGCTCCGTCCACATGCGTGATGTCGGGGTCCTCGAAGCAGCGCAGCACGTGGATGATCGCGTCCACCTCGCGGATATTGGCGAGGAACTGGTTGCCCAGCCCCTCGCCCTTGGAGGCGCCGCGCACCAGCCCGGCGATGTCGACGAATTCCAGCGAGGTGGGGATGACCTTCGCCGACTTGCCGATGCGCGCGAGCGTGTCGAGCCGCGGGTCGGGCACCGCCACGCGGCCTACGTTCGGTTCGATGGTGCAGAACGGGTAGTTCGCGGCCTGGGCGGCTGCGGTCTGGGTGAGCGCGTTGAACAGCGTGGACTTGCCGACGTTCGGCAGGCCGACAATGCCGCAGTTGAAGCCCATCTGGTCCTCTCCGTATGTTTGGAGGGACCGCGCTGCCGGGTCCCCCCACATCCCCCTGAACCCGGGGGCCCTCCGTCGCTCGGGGCCTGCCTCAAGCCTTCGGCCCGCGCAAGCTTTCGACGATCCTGTGCCACAGCCACCGCTCCGCCGGATCGCCGTCCGTCGCGCCGCGCCGCGCCATCAGCACCGCGTTCGCCGGTGCCGGAAACGGCGTCGGATCGATCCGCAGGCCGCCATGCGCGGCGAGCGTCTCCGATGACGCGACCGGAGAGCCATGACGATGACCGGTACCGCTCACCGGTGGCCAAGCTCCGGTGAGACAGCGCGCTTGAGTGCCTCTTTATCGAGCCACACCAGTTCGCAGGCCGCCATGCCATCGACCTTGTGGGGGAACAGGGCGCGTTTCTCCGCCAGGATGTCGGCGATCCGCTTCTCGATGGTGCTGGCCGCCAGATCGGCATGGATCTGAACAGGCCGCGTCTGTCCGATGCGGTACGCACGGTCCTCCGCCTGCGTCTCGACGCCGGGATTCCACCAGCGGTCGAAGTGGAACACATGCGAGGCACTGGTGAGATTGAGTCCCGTGCCACCGGCCCGGAGCGACAGCACCAGCACCTTGGACAGGTCGCTGTCCTGGAAGCGGCTGACCACGCTGGCATGGCTCTGCGCATCGAGTTCGCCGGTCAGCAGCAGCGGGTCGAACGCGGCCAGGGCGCGGGCCTAGTGTCGCGCGCCGAAATGCGGGCCGGCGAACTGCGAGAACACCAGCGCGCTGGTGATGCCTTGGGGGCGTGACACGGCATGCGCCGGCAAAGGCAGTGCGCCTACCAGGGCCAACTCACAAATCGTTGTCGCTGCGGCCGTTCCACCTCAATGTGGTCCGCCTTGCTCAAAGTGGCGCGCCAGCACCGGTGCCCTCGAACGGCGTGGGGATACACCATTCCTCGCCACGCTCCGTCCGTACGTATTCCGGCCAGCGCAGGTCAACCGGCGGGACGAACTCAGCAGGCAGCAACGGGCCTACCCAGTGAGATCCGCCTACACCGCCGCCCGTGCGCTCGCGGAACTCGGCCTGCGCGGCGGCGAGCGCGTCGGGCTGCGTGGCGAGATCGACCAACGTCAGCGCCATGGTCCTCGCCGCGACGAACATCCCCGGATCGACCGCCACCGGCAGCCCGCCGAGCGCGGTGTAGGCCCAATTGGGATAGGCGTAACCGGGCGAGGGCGGGCGCAGACGCGGGCGCGCGGCGAGCAGCCGCACGGTCGGTGCGTGCCAGCAGAACTCCACATAGTCGTCCGCGCTGAGGTGCTTCTGCCAGGACGGCAGGGCGGCACGCAGCCTCGCCTCGTTCTCGGCCGGCGGTGTCAGTCGCGTGATATCGGCGATGAACGGATCCGCCATCGGTTCGAGGCCGAGACTGCGCTGGATTGCGCGGCCGAAGTCCAGCGCCTCTTCATCGTACCGTGGGGCGCCGACCGCCTGGAGGTTCTTCCAGGCCAGTTCCGTCAGCACCGTGTTGGGCAGGCCGACGCGCGTCTTCGTCACCCAGCGGACGAAGGCGCGACAGCCAGTGCTGGTGGCGGCGGCGCGCGCGTTGTTGGCGAGCACGCGCCAGATCTGCTCCTGGATGCCGAGCGAGGACGATCTCCAGGCGTACTGGATCTGCGAGAAGCGCGGCGTGAGGTTGTCGGAGGTGGCGCCGCCGTCGCCGAGCACGAACTCGTTGAGCGTCCACGACCCCGCATGCGGGAACATCGCCTCCTTGGTGTACTTGGTGGTCGTGTACATCAGGCAGAGCGCATCGAGCGCGCCAGGGCAGCGCGCCGCCGCGTGCGCGCCCTCGATCGGCATCAGCGACGGATCGATCCAGGTCTCGGGCGCGGGCGCCTCGAAGGTGATCACGGCACTCCAGTAGGCGCCGAAATGCGTCTCGCCGGTGACGGTGTTCGATCCCCAGGGATGCCACACCACCGCGGCGTCGAGATCGTCGTAGTAGCCCTTCGCCGCATGGATCGGCTTCGAGCCGCAGACCTTCTCGGCCGGCTCGCCGAACAGCTTCAGCGTCCCCGCGATGCCGTGGGTCTGCATCGCCGCGCGCGCGCCGAGCATCGCCGCGAGCGAGGCGGTGCCCAGCACCGAATGCGGATCGGTGTGGCCGGCGGCATAGGGATGCAGGCCTTCGCGCGGCGCGTGATGGGGCACGACCTGCTGCGAGTTGCCGGGCACCGCGTCGTACTCGCTGAACCCGGCGAGCACCGGCCTGCCGGAGCCCCAGCGCGCGACGAACGCGGTCGGCATCCCGCCCGAGCCGGCCTCGACCTCGAAGCCCTCGGCACGCAGAAGTTCGACATAGTCGCGCGCGGAACGGTACTCGCGCCAGGCCGGCTCGGCATGCGACCAGATCCGCGCGTTGAACCGGGAAAGCCGCGCCTCGTTCGCCGCGATCCAGTCGAGCGCGGTCGCGCGGGCGTCGCTATGCTCGCTCATCAGGTCCTCTGTCTCAGTCAGGTCAGGTGCGGCGGACGTTCCAGAACGTTGCGAAGCCGTC
>NZ_JBHYDW010000226.1:0-4294 GCF_051860475.1 Elioraea sp.
CCCGGCGCAGGGTTGGAGCTGGCACGGCACGCTCCACCCGCCCGCCTATCCCGACCCCCGCGATCCCGGTGGCTATGCGGCGGAAGAGATCCTGTCGAGTACCCTCTTCCGCCTGTACAGGGCGCTCGGTGGCGATGCCATGCTGGGTGTCGGCGCGGGCGAGGATGATGAACCCGATCGGCCGCGCCGGCGCGCAGCGGCGGACTACGTTGCCTACCTCATCATGCGCGCGGTCGCCTCGCTCGGGCCGGCCGCCGCCGTACCGTCCACCCCTGGCGTCTTCGCGACCGCCCTGATGGCCGCGGACGCGGACACCGGCCTGTTCACCCATGGCGGCCAACAGCGGTGCGGCGGCGCGGTGCGCAAGGTGGTCCGCTGGGCCTTCGAGCAGCAAGGGTTGTACCCCCCAGCCGGCACCGCTTGGCCGCAAAACGGCCCGGGCGTGCCTGAAGCGGTGGACGTGTTCGTCGATGACGGACGCGGCGGCGACTACGCGTACACGTCCGACTGGCGGGCCAGCCAGGCGGCCCTGCGCCTGGCGCCGCCGGCGGCAGCGGCGAATGTGGCGCGGCCGGTCGCGGGCTCGGCGCAGCACCTCTGGGTGCGGATCGGCAACCGCGGCACGACGCTGGCGGCCGGCGTAACGGTCACGGCCTATGCCACGACGGGCGCCGATTGCGACACCTGGAACCGAACACGCTGGGCAGCGCTGCCGCCCGCGGCCGGCCCGGCGGATATCCCACCGGGCGCGAGCGTCGAGGCGGGTCCGTTCGCCTGGACGCCGACGGGCGGCGGCCGGCACGCCGTGCTCTTCGCGGTCGATGCGCCGGGCGACCGCAGCGTCCTCTACCAGCCCTCGGGGTTGGCCTGCGCCGCCGGGCCCACGCCGGTCGTCGACTTGGTCCCTTTCGACAACAACCTCGCCTACTTCCGCTGGGACCTCTGAGCCCTCGGAGCCTTACCCCGTTGGGGGGGAGGAGTGGCGGCGGCTGTCGTGGTCGACGGGCGCCGCCACTCCGCCTGCGCGCGGTCGAACACCTGCTTCACCACCGGTGCGGGATGACGAGCGGGTTCGGGATCAGGATTAGGAGGATCGGCTGGATCAGGACGATTGGCTCCACTGCTCTTCAGAGCGGTCAGGCGCTTGAACACTTTCTGCGCCAGGCACTCGCCCGCATCGCTGTCGCTGCGATAGTGGAAGCCGCCGCGCTCCCGGTTGAGCGTGATCCGCCGGGCGAGCCAGAACAGCTGGTCACGGTACGGCGACACATCGCCCCCGCTCGGCCGCATCGCGTGATCGAGGCAGTAGGCGATCAGGAAGGACTGCGTGGCGTGCGCGCTCGGGAAGGAGGCATGCGCCGGCGGTCCGTAGGGCGGCATCAGGCCGGGACAGAGCTCTGACGGGCGCGGACGGTCGTAGAAGAGCTTCGCGCGCATCGAGACCAGTTCGGCGATGCGCGAGGCCATGAACAGCAGGCGCAGCGTCCAGGGCGTGCGGCTGCGGCCAAGATTGAACATCCCTACCCAGTAGTCCGGCGCATTGTTCTGCTGCGCCAGAATCTCGCCCATGTAGCGCTCGCGGTCCTGGGCCATCAGACGCTTGAGGGCCTCGATCTCGCCGGTGACGAAACCGACATGGGAATTGTTCGCCGTCGGTTGCCATTTAAGATGAGCCGTGTCGATGTGTTCGGCATCGCCGCGCCACTGGGGATCGGCAGCGGCGAAATCGCCCATGGCGATCAGCCCGTAGAGGCTGTCGTCCCACGGCGTGGGCGGCACGCGATCGGCCGGCAAGGGGCTCTGGCCGGGGGAACCTGGTGCCTGCCACAGAGCGTGGCCCAGTACCCCGAAGGGGAACGCCTCCGGCGCATTGACGCCGAGCTGGAACTGCAGGGTGATCTGGCGGTAGGCAAGCTCCGGCGGCACAGCGTCGAAGCCCGAGCCGCCACCCGCGTGCCCATGCCCATGTCCGTGTCCGTGTCCGTGTCCGTGTCCATGACCGTGCCCATGCCCCATGGCATCCCCCCGGTTTGCGCCCGGCGCCGCGCGCCGGCGGCATCATGCCACCACACCGGGCGCGGAGTTGCAGCCAAATTCATTCCGGCAGCCCGGCGCCGCGCAGCAGGTCGGCATAGGCGGCCCGCCGCTCCGGATCCTTGATCGGGTAGCGGGCCAGGAAGGCGCTGATGCCGAAACTAGGCACGATCGCCATCAGCTGCGCGGCCGTCTCCCGTGCCTCGCGCAGCTCTCCGAGCGCCACCAGGCTCGCTGTCAGATGGCGCAGCACGCCAACGTAGCGCGGATTGGCGGCCAGCCCGCGGCGGCTCCAGCGCACCGCTTCCTCGTGGGTGCCATTGACGAAGTGGGCAAAGCCCAGAAAAGCCTGGAACACATGCGCATAGGGATCGAGCGGCGAGAGCCGGAGCGCGTACTCCGCCCGCGCGATCGCGGTCGGCGCGTCGCCGAGATAGGCGTAGGTCGGGCTGCTCATGCCCCAGGCGATCGGGTTGTTCGGCGCGCTGGCGAGCGCGCGAGCAAAGGCGTCCATTGCGGTATCGAGCTGGCCGAACAGGAAGGCCACGGCATGGCCATAGATCGCCAGCGCGATCGGGTCGGACGGATCGAGCTCGAGCGCGCGAGTCGCATAACGGGCCGCCTCGCACCGGTCGTGCTCCTCGTCGCTTGAGCTGCTCTCGCCCACGTTGAAGACATGCAGATGGGCGAGCAGGGCATGCGCCATGGCATAGCCCGGGTCCCGCTCCACGGCGCGCACCAGGAGGTCGCGCGCCAGCGGACGCTTCGTCTCGTCCAACGCATAGAGCAGGTGCAGTGCCTGCAGCACGAGGTCGTAGGCATCCTGGCTGCTGGGCGGCTTGCGCCGGGCACGGCTCAGCTCGCTCTGGCGCAGATGCGGCAGCAGCGAATAGGCGATCCGGGTCGCCGCCGCGTCCTGCGCGGTGAAGAGATCCGCGGCGGCCGTATCGTAGCGGTCGTTCCAGATCGCTGCGCGCGTTTCCGCATCGGTCATTTCCACCAAGATGCGGATCCGGTCACCCTGCCGCGTGACCGTGCCGGTGACGACATAGCGCACGCCGAGCGCGCGCGCGGCCGTCGGCACGGCATCCTCGCCCTCGGCGGGGAGCGCCAGGGTCGAACTGCTTGAGACCACGAAGAGCTCGCGGAATCCGGCCAGCGAGGCGACGACGTCATGCGCGAGCCCCTCGGCGAAGTAGCGCTCAACCGGGGAAGGGCCGACGCTGCGCAGCGGCAGAACGGCGATCGAAGGACGGTGGGAGGGCAGCGCCGGCGCGCGACGCGGGCTGCGGTGGCCGGGCGCGGGCACGGCGTAGCCGCGGATGGCGCGGCCGATGTTCTTCAGCTGAAGCGGTCCGAGGTCGGCGGCTTCGTAGCGCAACGCCGCACCGACCTGCTCCTGCACGGCAGCCGACAGCACGATGCCGCCAGGATCCGCATGTTCCTGCAGCCGTGCGGCGATGTTCACACAGTCTCCTTGGATCCGCTCGCCTTCGACCACGACGTCGCCGACATGGATGGCGATGCGCACCTCAAGTTCTGGCCCCTTATCGGATGCGGCAGCCGGCTCCGCCAGCTTCCGCTGGACCGCCAGCGCCCAGGCGAGGGCATCCACTGCGCTCTGGAACATGAGCAGCAGGCCGTCACCAAGCAGCTCGACTATCCGACCGCGATACGCGCCGACGAGCGGCTCGATGATGCGATCCCGCAGCTCGGCCCACCGGGCGAGCGTTCCCTCCTCGTCCGTTTCGACCAGGCGCCCGTACCCGACAACGTCCAGGAAGGCTACCGCGGCGAGGCGGCGTTCCCTTCGCGTCGGCGGTGTTGCAATGTCGTCCTGCTGATTCAACCCGGCTCTCCAATCGTGTTAGCGCCCCTCCCGGCCGGTCACTGGCGAGGATCAGGATAGGCTGCTCCAGTCGCAGCCGAGAAGCATCTTACGACCGCAGTGCTCCGTTTGAGGGTCGACGGTCATGCCGGAGACGGCGCGGGGGCGGCACTCGGGTCCCGGCTAGGTGCATCGTAAGGAAGGTATGCCCGTCGAGGTCAAAGAACGTCGCCACGCCCCAGAGACTTTCCGCTTCCCGGTTCCCACCGCTGCTCCAGTCGCCGCGTATCCAACCCTTCTCCTGACCAGTGACCTACGCCGAAAGCCGCAGGTTTCCTGCGCCTTTGCGCGCGGGCCTTGATACTGCGCAGGCGGAACGAGCGCCGTTTTCGCTCTCCGGAGGGCGGTTTCTCTCCAAACCTTGGGACTTGG
>NZ_JBHYDW010000227.1:0-4292 GCF_051860475.1 Elioraea sp.
TGTCGAACAGCCGCGCTGCGCGGCCGATGATGTCGAGATGCCCGCGCGTCGCAGGGTCGAAGGTCCCGGGATACAGCCCGACGCGGCGCTCGCTCATGCCCCCTCGCCCTCGGCCTCGTCCTCGACCACCGGGAACACCGAGGTCACGTGCTCGTCGTCCTCGATGCGGAACAGTGTCACGCCCTGGCTCGCGCGACCGACGATCCGGATGTCATCCACCGGAATGCGGATGGTGCGGCCCGCGTCGGTCACCAGCATCAGCGCATCGCCGTCGCGCACCGGGAACGAGGCGACCGCCGCGCCGCCGTTCCTGCGCGTCAGCGCGACACCAGTGATGCCTTGCCCGCCGCGGGCGGTGACGCGGTACTCGTAGGCGGAGCTGCGCTTGCCGTAGCCGCCGGCGGTGACGGTGAGCACGAACTCCTCCGCCCCCTCGAGCTCGGCAAAGCGGTCGGGCGAGAGCGTGATCTCGGCCACCGTCTCGGCCTCCTCGATCGCCTCCTCGGGCTCGCCGGTGCGCCGCTTCGCCGCGGCGGCCTTCAGGTACGCGACCCGCTCCTCGGCCGTCGCCCCGACATGGCGCAACACCGAGAGGCTGATCACCTCGTCGCCTGCCGCAAGGCGGATCCCGCGCACGCCAGTGCTGGTACGGCCGGCGAAGACGCGGAGCTCGTCGGCGACCGCGAAGCGGATCGCGCGGCCCTTGCGCGTTGCCAGCAGCACGTCGTCGTCCTCGCGCACCGCCTGCACGCCGATCAGCCGCTCGCCGTTCTCGAGCTTCATCGCGATCAGGCCGTTCTGGCGCACGTTGCGGAAGTCCGACAGGCGGTTGCGGCGGACATTGCCCTTCGATGTGGCGAACACGGCGAACAGGCTGTCCCACAGCGCCTCGTCGGCCGGCAGGGGCAGCACGGCGCTGATCGATTCATCGGCCTCCAGCCCACCGAGCAGCTGGCGGATGTTGCGGCCCCTGCCCTGCGGCTGCGCCTCGGGCAGGCGCCACACCTTCAGTCGGTACGCCGTGCCGCGGCTGGTGAAGAACAACACCTCGTCGAGCGCGTTGGCGACGAAGATGCGCGTCACCGCATCCTCCTCGCGCGTCGCCATGCCGGAGCGACCGCGCCCGCCGCGCTTCTGCGCGCGGAAGGCCGAGAGCGGGACGCGCTTGATGAAGCCCTCGCGCGTCAGCGTCACCACCATCGGCGCGGGCTCGATCAGGCTCTCGTCATCGAGATCGCTCTCGGCGTCCTCGATCACGGTGCGCCGTTCGCTCGGGAACGCGGCCCTGATGGCCAGCAGCTCCTCGCGGATCGCGGCAAGCCGGCGTGGCTTGGCGGCGAGCAAGACCAGCAGCTCCTCGATCTGCGAGGCCAGACCGCGGAGCTCCTCGGCGATCTTCTCGCGCTCGAGCCCGGTGAGCCGTTGCAGACGGAGATCGAGGATCGCACGCGCCTGCGCCTCTGTGAGCCTGAGCGTGCCGGCTTCGGTGAGCGCGTTCGCCGGATCGTCCACCAGCGCCAGCAGCGGGGCGAGATCGGTGGCGGGCCAGCCGCGTGCCATCAGCGCCGCACGCGCCTCCGCCCCGTCGGCACTCGCGCGGATCAGCGCGATCACCGCGTCGATGTTCGCAACCGCGACCGCCAGCCCGATCAGCGCATGGGCCCGCTCGCGCGCCTTCGCCAAGCGGAAGCGACTGCGGCGCACCAGCACCTCGTCGCGGAAGGCGAGGAAGGCCTGAAGGATCGCCTTCAGCCCCATCTGCTCGGGCCGGCCGCCGTTCAGCGCCAGCATCTGCACTGGAAACGAGATCTGCAGTCGTGTGAAGCGGTAGAGCTGGTTCAGCACGATCTCGGCATTGGCGTCGCGCTTCACCTCGATCACCACGCGCACGCCGTCGCGGTCGGACTCGTCGCGGATGTCGGTGATGCCCTCGATCCGCTTCTCGCGGACCAGTCCGGCGATCTGCTCGAGCAGGTCGGACTTGTTCACCTGGTAGGGGATCTCGGTGACGACGATGGCCTCGCGATCCTTGCGGATCTCCTCGACGGCGGCGCGCGCCCGCACCGGCACCGAGCCGCGGCCCGTCTCGAACGCGGCACGGATCCCCGAGCGGCCGAGGATGCTGCCACCCGTCGGGAAGTCGGGCCCGGGCAGCTTCTCCATCAGCCGCGCAAGATCGGCATCCGGCTCGTCGATCAGCAGCACGGTGGCGTCGATCACTTCGGCGAGGTTGTGGGTCGGGATGTTGGTCGCCATGCCGACCGCGATGCCGCTCGCACCGTTCACCAGCAGGTTCGGAAAGGCCGCCGGCAGCACGCGCGGCTCCTCGGCGGTCTCGTCGTAGTTGGGCTGGAACTCGACCGTGTCCTCGTCGATCCCATCGAGCAACGACTGCGCTGAGCGCGCAAGCCGCACCTCGGTGTAGCGCATCGCCGCCGGCGGGTCGCCGTCCATCGAACCGAAATTGCCCTGCCCATCGACCAGCCTCAGGCGCATCGCGAAGGGCTGCGCCATGCGCACCATCGCGTCGTAGATCGCCGCGTCGCCGTGCGGGTGATACTTGCCCATCACGTCGCCGACCACGCGGGCGGACTTGCGGTGTGGCCGGTCAGGCGCGTACCCCGCCTCGTGCATCGCGAACAGGATCCGACGGTGCACCGGCTTCAGCCCGTCGCGCACATCGGGCAGCGCGCGCGACACGATCACGCTCATCGCGTAGTCGAGGTAGGAGCGCTTCATCTCCTCCTCGAGCAGCACAGGGGCGATCTCGTTCGGGCCCTGCGGGCCCGGCGGCTTGGGTATCTCGTCGGTCACGTGGCGTTTCCTGGGCAGCCTGAATCCGGCTGCATCGTCACCCTACCCCACGGCATGGTGCGCCGCAACAAACAGCCCGGAATGTCCGGTATCAGGCTTCCGGGACCCCGGCCGAGCGAAGGCCCGCGGCGTAGTGCTCCCGATCGAGGTCGCGGGCGAAGGGCGCGGTGGAGAGGAAGCGCCGAATCGTGAACCCCGGCTCGAGCGCCAGCAGCCGCTGCAGCGCCTCGGCCGCCTCCGCCTTGCGCCCGAGCTGGCCGAGGGCGGCAAGATAGGGCTTCCAAGCTGCGGAAAGCCCCGGGTTCATCTCGGTCACCTGCATCCCGAGCGCGACCACCTGCTCATGCTCGTGCAGCAGCAGGTGCGGGATCATCAGCGCCGTATCGAACAGGAAGGCATGCGGGTCCATCGGCGACAGCCGGCGGTAGCGGATGATCCGCTGCAACGCCTCCGCGTGGTCGCCGCGATAGGCGTGCGCGACGCCGGAGAACACCCAGGCCATCGGCAAGTTCGGGTTCAGCGACAGCGCGCGCTCGTGCAGCCGGATCGCCTCATCGAGCCGGTGGTGCAGGAAGCTCCGCACATGTCCGGCGATCGCAAAGGCGCGCGCATCGCCTGGGTCGAGCAGGATCGCCTTCTCGGCATGGGTGCCGGCCCGGTTCAGCGCCAGGTCCTGGTCCTCGGCCCAGCCCTGGCCGACCAGGAACACATGCCAGTAGGCGAACCAGGCATGGGCGGCGGCGTTGTCCGGCTCGCGCGCGATCGCCTGGGTGAGCAGCTGCCCGGCCTCCAGGAATGCGTCATGCTCCAGCCGGTAGATCGCCGGGATGGCGCGCAGCACGAGTTCGTAGGCGGAGGGATCGACCGGCGGGCGGGCGGCCGCGCGCTTGGCCTCGATGAGCAGGATCTCGGGGTCGATCTGCGCCACCACCGCGGCCGCGATCTCGTCCTGGAGCGCCAGCAGGTTGGCTGCCTCGCGGTCGAACCGCTGGGCCCAGACCACCTCGCCGGCGGCGTGCAGATCGAGCAGCCGCAGCGTCACGCGCACCCGCTCGCCGTCCGCCTGCACCGAGCCGCTGAGCAGGAAGTCGAGGTCGAGCGCGCTGCGGAGCGGCAGCGGGTCCGAGTTCGGGCCCATGAAGCGCGCCAGCGAGGCGGAGGACACCACCGCGATCCAGCGAAAGCGCGAGAGCGCGGTGGTGATCTCCTCGGCGAGCCCGAGCGAGAGGTGCTCCTCGGCCGCTGAGCCGAGCGTCTGCAACGGCGCGGTGCCCAGCCGCGCGCCGCGTGCCGCGGACCGGCGGAGCGGCGGGGCCGCCGGCAGGGGTGCCGCCCCATGCGCGCCGCGGTCCTCGGTGCCGCGGATGGTCTCGGCTAGCGCCACGGTCTCGGCCGAGGGCTGGGCGCGGAGCTGGCGGGCCAGCGCGGTGCGGCAGGTCTCGAACGCCTCCAGCGCCTGGCGCCGCTCGCCACGTGCG
>NZ_JBHYDW010000228.1:0-4209 GCF_051860475.1 Elioraea sp.
CACGCCACCAACCGCGGTGGCGTCAGCGGCAGAACGCCCACCCTGCGCGCATATTCCATGACCGTTCAGACACGGCGCCTGCTACTCGACGACAATGCGCGGTGCCGACGCCGCGCGGCGCGCATTGATCGCCTCGCACTTCTCCCAGACCCGTGTCGCGATCGCGCGGTAGATGCGCGCTTCGTCGCTGTCGGGCATGGTGGCGGCAATCGGCGTGCCCTCGTCGGAGGTGGTGCGGATCTCGATCGCGATCGGGATCTCGCCCAGGAACTCCGCGCCGAGCCGTTCAGCCTCGCGGCGGGCGCCGCCATGGCCGAAGATGTCGCTGCGATGCCCGCAGTTCGGGCAGCAGAAGAAGCTCATGTTCTCGATCAGCCCCAGCACCGGGACGTTCGTGCGCGCGAACATCGCCATGCCCCGGCGCGCATCGATCAGCGCCACGTCCTGCGGCGTCGAGACGATCACCGCGCCGGTCAGCGGCACGCGCTGCGCCATGGTCAGCTGCGCGTCGCCTGTGCCGGGCGGCATGTCGACCACCATGATGTCGAGCTCGCCCCAGAGCACCTGGCCCATCATCTGCTCGAGCGCGCCCATCACCATCGGCCCGCGCCAGATCATCGGCGTCTCCTCCTCGACGAGGAAGCCGATCGACATGACCTTGAGCCCCCACTTCTCCATCGGCGCGATCATCTGCCCCGCCGCGTGCGGCCGGCCGCGGATTCCGAGCATCCGCGGTATCGAGGGCCCGTAGATGTCGGCATCCAGCAGGCCCACCCTCAGCCCGTTCTGCGCCAGCCCGATCGCGAGATTGGCCGCGGTCGTGGACTTGCCGACCCCACCCTTGCCAGAGGCGACGGCGACGATCGCGCGGCAGTTCGTGAGCAACTGCGCGCCGCGCCCGCCGGCGGCAGCGGCGCTGGCCTGGGCTCCGGCGGTCGGCGCGGGCTGTTTCGGCGCCTCGGCCCGGTGCGCCGTCAGCACCACGGTCGCGTTCAACACCCCGGGAACGGCGGCGGCCGCCTTCTCGGCGGCACGGCGGATCGGCTCCATGCGCGGGGCCCGCTCGCGCGACACCTCGATCGCGAAATTGACAAGCCCCTGCTTGACCTGAAGGCCCTGGACCATGCCGAGGGCCACGATGTCCCGACCCGTTTCCGGGTCGTGCACGGTCTTCAGAGCCTCGCGCACGGCCGCCTCGGTCACCTCGGTCATCGCTTGAAAACCCTCCGATTTCCGTCCATATGCCGCGGACGTGCCGGCGCGGATCGGCTGTGGCCACCGCGCGTGCTCGCTGATCGTTACCGCCCGGGCGGCGGATATGGGGCGGGCCGAAGCGGCTTCCAACGGAACACCAGGCTGGGAAGAGCAACACATGCCGTGGACCAACAACAGCGGGGGCGGCGGACCCTGGGGCGGCGGCGGCCGATCGGGCGGACCGTGGGGCAGTGGCGGAGGCGGCGGGCCCGGCCTGCCGCAGCCGCCGAACGTCGATGAGCTGCTGCGCAAGGGGCAGGACTTCGTCCGGCGCTTCCTGCCGCGCGGCTTCGGCGGCGGCAAGGGAATCGCGATCGTCGGTGCCATCCTGGTCGGCGTCTGGCTGCTGTCGGGCTTCTATCGTGTCCAGCCCGACGAGCAGGGCGTGGTGCTGCGCTTCGGCGCGTTCAACCGCACCACCCCGCCGGGGCTCAACTACGCGCTGCCGGTGCCGATCGAGAGCGTGACCACCCCGCGGGTGACGCGCATCAACCGCATCGATGTCGGCTTCCGCAGCCAGGTCGAGGGCGCCCGGCCCGTGCCCACACGGGACGTGGTCGAGGAAAGCCTGATGCTGACCGGCGACGAGAACATCATCGACATCGACTTCGCGGTGTTCTGGCGCATCCGCGACGCGGGCGAGTTCCTGTTCAACATCCGCAACCCGGAGGAGACGGTGAAGTCGGCCGCCGAGAGCGTGATGCGCGAGGTGATCGGCCGGACGCCGATCCAGCCCGCGCTGACCGAGGCGCGCGCGCAGATCGAGCAGTCGGTGCGTGAGGGCACCCAGGCGATGCTCGACCAGTATCGTGCTGGCATCGAGCTGGCGCAGGTGCAGCTGCAGAAGGTTGATCCGCCGGCCGCCGTGATCGACGCGTTCCGCGACGTGCAGCGGGCCAACGCCGACCGCGAGCGTCTGCGCAACGAGGCCGAGGCGTTCCGCAACGACATCATCCCGCGCGCCCGCGGCGAGGCCGAGCGCTTCGTCCAGGAAGCGCAGGGTGACCGCGAGGGCCGGGTCGCCCGCGCCCGCGGTGAGGCCGAGCGCTTCACCCAGATTCTCTCCGCCTACGCCCAGGCGCGCGATGTCACGCGCACGCGCCTCTACCTCGAGACGATGGAGGAGATCCTGAAGTCGAGCCCGACCGTGCTGGTCGACGACAAGGTGCAGAACCTGGTGCCGTTCCTGCCGCTCAATGACCTGAACCGGGCGCGCCAGGCGCAGCAGGGCGGCATGGACCGGCCCCAGCCGCTTCCGTCCTCGCCGGGCAGCCTGCCCGGCCCGGCGGCCCGCGTGACCGGCAGCATGCGCTGAGGGGAGAGAGACAATGAACCAGAAGACCCTCATCGGCAGCGCGATCGGCGTTGTCGTCGCGGCCGTGCTGCTGCTGTCCACGCTGTTCACGGTGCATCAGACCGAGCAGGTGCTGGTCGTGCAGTTCGGCAAGCCGGTACGCGTGATCACCGAGCCCGGCCTCCATGCCAAGATCCCGTTCATCCAGAACACGATCAGCTTCGACCGACGCCTGCTGGACTACGAGGGCTCGGGCGAGGAGGTGATCCTCGCCGACCAGCGCCGGCTGATCGTGGACACCTTCACGAGGTTCCGGATCACCGATCCGCTCGAGTACTACCAGACGGTGGGCTTCGGCGAGGCAGCGATCCGGGCACGTCTGTCCTCGATCGTGCCCTCGGCGCTGCGCCGCGTGCTTGGCAACGAGCCGCTGCTCGCGGTGCTGTCGGCCGACCGGACGCGGATCATGAACGACATTCGCGACAACGTGGACCGCGAGGCCCGGCGGTTCGGCGTGGCGATCGAGGATGTGCGCATCCGCCGCACGGACCTGCCGGAGGAGAACACCCAGGCGATCCTGAGCCGGATGCAGTCCGAGCGCGAGCGCGTCGCGCGCGAGGCCCGCGCCGAGGGTGCGGAGGTGGCAGCCCGGGTGCGCGCCGGCGGCGAACGCGAGCGGACGGTCATCCTGGCCGAAGCCCAGGCGCAGGCTGACATCATCCGCGGCTCGGGCGAGCAGGAGGCAATCCGGATCTTCGCCGAGGCATTCCAGCAGGACCCGCAGTTCTTCGCGTTCTGGCGCAGCCTGCAGGCCTATCGCGAGGCGTTCGGCGAGGAAGGCCGGGGCATGCTCATCGTCACTCCGGACAGCGACTTCTTCCGCTTCTTCAAGCAGCTCCCGCAGGATGTCCGGGCGGCGGAAGTGCGCTGAGCCTTCGTCGCGGCGGGCATGACGCCTGCGGCGGTGGTTGCGGCCCTCGGCCTCGTTCTCGCGGCCGAGGGCCTGCTCTATGCGCTGTTTCCGGACACGGTCCGCGGGGTGCTGGTCCGGCTGATCGCGCTGCCCGACCAAGGGCTGCGCGCGGTCGGGCTCGGGGCGGCTGGGCTGGGTGCGATGATCGCGCTCGCGGCCAGCGCGTTCTGAGGGGCGGAAGGGATCAGAACACCGGGAGGGGGCCGGGCGCCATCTTCCGACCCCGGTCCGGCTGGTCCATATAGCGCACAGGTCCGGGCCGCTGCCCGTGCAGCCCCAGTCGAAGAAGGCAGTCAAGTCCATGCGTCTGATGATCCGTCCCGTCGCTGCGGCGCTGGCTCTGGCGCTCGCGGGTGCCGCGCCGCTCACGGCGCCGCCGGTCCAGGCGCGCCCTGCGCCAGAGAGTTTCGCCGATCTCGCCGAGCGACTGCTGCCGTCGGTGGTCAACATCTCGACCACGCAGACGGTGACCGCGCGGCGCGACCGGCAGGGCCCGGATGTGCCTCAGTTCCCGCCCGGGTCGCCGTTCGAGGAGTTCTTCCGCGAGTTCTTCGATCGCCAGCAGCGCCAGGGACAGGGCCAGGGCCCCCAGGCGCCGCAGCGGCCGCGCCGGGCGCAGAGCCTCGGCTCAGGGTTCGTCATCGCGTTCGAGAACGGCGAGGGCCTGATCGTCACCAACAACCACGTC
>NZ_JBHYDW010000229.1:0-4089 GCF_051860475.1 Elioraea sp.
CCCGCTTGCGCTGCCCGCCCGAGAGCTGGCGCGGAAAGCGCGCGCCGAACCCCGCAAGCCCGAGCCGGTCCAGCCACGCCTCCGCCTCGGCGAGCGCGCGCTCCTTCGCCATGCCGTGGATGCGCAGGCCCAGCGCAACGTTCTGCCGCGCCGTGCGCCAGGGCAGCAGCGCGTCGTCCTGGAACAGGAAGCCGACCTCACTCCGCGGCACGCCGAGATCGATCACCCCGGCCTCGGCCCGCTGCAAGCCGGTGACCGCGCGCAGCACCGAGGTCTTGCCGGAGCCCGAGGGCCCGACCAGCGCGGCGAACTCGCCGTCGGCGAGGCTGAGGTCGAGATCGGCCAGCACCGGCTCCGGGCCGCCATAGCCCAGCGTCAGTCGTCGCACATGAAGCAAGGTCTCAGCCCTCCAGCACCGCGCGGTCGAGCAGCACCGAGAGATCGACCGCGCGCGTCAGCACGCCGGCCTCGCGCTGGGCGTTCTCGACGCGGGCGGCGGCCTCTGGAACGATCCGCACGTCGTCCGGATAGAGCGACTCGCGGTAGCGCTCGAGGATCACGCCGAGCCGCCCCCAATCGCCGCCGGCGATCAGCTCGCGCGGCAATGCGGCGACGACCTCCTCGATCGGGATCGTGCGCGTGTCGCGCAGGCCAGCGGCGAGGGCACGCGACAGCCGGCGCATCTCGTCGAGCCGGCGGTCGCGCTCGGGCGCGCGCACAGCGACCCCCATGAACTCGAAGGCGCCCCCCAGCACGCGCGTCGCATCGGCGATGTCCATGGCATTGAAGATCACGCGCCCGCCTGCCTCCTGCACCAGTGTCAGCGCCGGCTCCTGCACCATCGCGGCATCCACTTGGCCGCGCCGCAGCGCCTCGTAGAGATTGGTGCCGAGGGCAGCGAACCGCGCGCGCGACGGATCGAGCCCGGCGCGCTTCATCAGATAGAGGGCGAGCACGTGGTCGGCATTCCCAAGACCGGAGATGCCGATCGTTCGCCCGTCGAGGGCGGCGATGTCGCGGATCGTCTCCGCCCGGCCCGGCGCGCTCGCGAGCGCGAACAGCGGCAGCCGCCCGGTGGACGCGAAGCGGCGGATCGGCGCGCCGTTGGCGAAGGCCTGCAGCGCGACGTCGAACGAGGTGCCGGCGTAGTCGACCGCGCCGCCGACTAATGCCTGCATCGCCTGGTTGCCGCCGCGCGTGTAGACGAGCTCGACCTCCAGCCCCTCGGCGCGAAAATGGCCGCGCGCGCGCGTCACCTCGTAGGGCACGACGCAGAGGAGCTGGCCGCAGAAGGCGAGGCGGAGCTGCGTCAGCCCCTGCGCCTGCGCGCGGCCCGCGAGCGTGACTGCGCCGGCGATACCCGCGAGCGCGGTGCGGCGATCGAGGTGGCGGAGCGGCTGCTCGGGCGGGGCAAGCGTGGTGCAGCAGGACATGGCGGGCGCTCTCCGATCACGGGATATAGCAAGGGATATAGGATGATTTTTCTTTCGCCGACAACGAAGACCGGGATCGCAGAAAAGAGTTCTTCGATACTCGCAGTCTGAGCGAAAAATTCCTGCCCAGAGCTCTGACGGGGGAATGTCCCGCCGGCCGTTACCACCCGGCTAGAACCGCCAGCCCGTCCCAAACCGTCAGCGCGCCGATCGCCACCACCAAGGCCTCCAGCACGACCACGTGCTTCCAGGGTGGAATGCGCACCACGGTCCAGGTGGCGGCGCGGCTGTCGGGCAGGCCATGTCCAACACGCGGGGTCCGCAGTGTGTCGCCGGTGGAGACGCCCCTGACCCGCCGCGCATGGGCCACGATTGCAGGGTCGCGTGCTAGTACCGACCGGGCCGCGACCACAGCCACGTAGGCCGTCAGTCCGGCATCGAGCGGCGGCGGTAAGAGCAGCAGGTCATGCGAGGGGCGGAGCAGCGCGACGGCGAGTGCGGCGGCAACAGCGGAGACGGATGAGGTAGCGGACGATGAGCCAGTTCGTCCTGCGCATGGGCACCAGCGGGCCGGCGTTCCAGAACTGCCCGACCGCGGAGATCGGCCGCATCCTGCGCCGCCTCGCCGACGACCTCGACCAACACCGCTTCGCCGGCGCCTGGCTGCGCCCGCTGCACGACAGCGACGGCACCCGCGTCGGTCAGGCGGAGTTCGTGTTCAACCCAACCGAGGCCTGATCGTCCGCACCCACGCCGCCGCCCGCGCACCACGGGCGGCGGTGCTGCGTTCGGCGAGAACGCACTGTTATGATCGCGCACTCAACTTGGCTGTGCGCCGCACCAGCGCGAATGGTCGTCCCGTCACGACGATGGAGATGGCCATGACGGACTTCACCCTGACGCCCGCGGAGGACGGCATCCTGGCGGCGGCGATGGACGAGGCGCTCAGGCTCCGCCTGAGCGACGACCGCACGATCGAGCACGTCGCGACCGCCATTCTCGGCGAGATCACCACCGACCGTGCCACCGCTTGGCGTCTCGCATCGCGCGAGTTGGATCGCCGCTTCCCGCGCTGACAGCCCCGTCGGGCCGCACAATGAAATCCCCGGGCGCCCTGACCGCATGACGCCAGCGGCAAGCGTGTCGGCAGCGCCGACCTGACGGACAAGCCGGCCAGATAGCGTGCCTCTCAACGCAACAAGGCCGCCGCCCACTCGGGCGGCGGCGGTCTCGTTGAGTCTCACATCGTAGCCGGCTCTCGGGGTCAGCGTGTCGCCTCGCACGGCTGGCGCCGGATCATCTCTCTGCGTGACAGCGCGGGGCGACAGAAGACGATGGCGAGATAGCTGACCTGTGTCAGCCGCCCTGGCAACACTGGCTGGCAACTTTGTCGCCGGACCGATCCCCCGGCACCCGTGCCTGGCAACCTGGGCTCGGTTGGTTGCCAGAGCCGGCCCGCAGGAAACTCAAGAAATCTGCGGACTTTCGCGGGACCGCGGAGCGGGATCTGGCAACTGGCAACCTTGTTTTCGGTCTGGCGCTAGGCCGGTCCAGCGCGCCCGCCCCCGGCATAAGGAACGGCGCCAGAAGGAACCATGTTTTCTGCGGCTTACCGAGCCGTCCGTTGCGCTATCGTCTCTCGCCGTTCGTTCCATGCTCCGAAGTGTCCAAGGTTTCTGCGGCTTTCCGCGAGTGGCTCGTTTCCGCTCCAACACGCGGGACTACGCTCACCCGAGTTCCGCACCCGATCCGCGCGCCCGCAGGCGCATCTTCACCGAGTATCGAAAGGGTACGCGATGTGAGTTTCACTCGACAACACGACATTCTTTCGCACGAGCGCGTTCCTCTACGCCCGCGAAGGATGATCAGGCGTCGCCACGCTGACGACGCCCGACGTCGACTCAGCCCTTCGCCGCCTTGCGCTTCGCCTTCTTCGCGCCGGCGAGTGCCGCGGCCTTCAACGCCGGGCTCGCCTTGAACCGAACCGTCGCGCCCGCCTTCACCTGCACCTTCTCGCCCGTGCGCGGATTGCGCCGCGTCCCCTTCGGCGTCTCGCGCACCACGAACGCACCGAAGCCGGGAATGGTGAACCGGCCGCTCGTGACGATCTCGTCGGTGATCGCCGTGATGATGGCATCGGCGAGGTGCCCGGCCGTGGCCTTTGGCATCTCGGTCGTCTCGACGATCACGTCGGTGAGGAACTGCTTCGACATACGCTCGATTCTCCGTTTCGGGGGCGCGCGTCATAGCCGAGCGCATCGGCGTTGTCAGCAGGCGCGACGCTCGATGCGTCGCATCAGACCGTAATGCGCTGCGAGCACGGCGAGTGCGGCGACCAGCATGCCCTGCGCCTGCGAGGTCGGGACGGACCTGCCGCCCCATCCCTGGCGCATCGCCCACTCGCGCACCGAGGTCTCGCAGCCGACCACGTGCCACACGCAGGAGCCGGCCGGACTGCCGGCGCCGCCCAGGGCCGCCAGCGCGCGGGCGACGCGCTGGCGCGCCGCTGCCTGGTGCTCGGTGACGCTGTCGCCGGTGCTGCCGGGCAGGCGGATCAGCGAGCGCGCCCGCAGCGGATCGAGCGAGGCAAGCCGGAACTGCGTGCGGAAGATCGAGCCGGCCTCGTGCATCTCCGGCGTGATGGTCGCGTTGCCCA
>NZ_JBHYDW010000230.1:0-4048 GCF_051860475.1 Elioraea sp.
CAGAGCCGCCGTCCGTCCTCGGTCTCCACGCGCCAGTAGTCGCGCGCATCCTCCTGCGGCCCCGCTCGCCACCAGACGGGCAGGATCCGCTCCGGCCCCTCGGCGCGGCGCACCCGCATCGTACCGAGCCGCACCGGCGGGCCGTCCGGCAGCAGCGACATCCCGTCGATCCGCCGCGGCGGCCGCGCGAGCCGCACCGGCCGTGGCAGCCCCTGCGGCAGCGCGCATGGCGGGGCGAGCGGATCGACCGGCCTTACCGCCTGTTCCGGCCAATGGCTCGGCACCGGATCGAGCCGGACCACCGCGCGCGCGCCGAGCCGCCCGCGCAGCCGGTCGAGCAGCCGGGCGAGCGCCTCGCGTCGCGCCGCCGCCGCGCTGCCGGGCAGCCCGCCCTGGCGCGCGTCCAGCGGCTCGACCTCGGCCGCGAGCACCATCCGCTCGATGCCGAAGCCCGGGTCGATGCGCTCGATCCGGGGCGCGAGCAAGCGGGTAAGATGGCCAGCGTCGCGGTTCGCGAGCCCGGTGCCGATGCCGATCCGCTGCACCGTGCCATCGGTGCAGCGGCAGGTGAGTGTCAGCCGCCGCACCCCCTCGCCCCGGCCGATGAGATCGTCGCAGAGCCGCGCGGTCAGGCGTTCGATGCCGGCCGCGATCGCCTCCGCCGTCAGGATCGGTTCGGGGCAGTCGAGCGTGGCCTCGGCCGGCGGGGTCGGGCGGATCGGCGTGATCGGGCGGCGGGTGCGCCCGAGCACCTCGTCGAGCAGGGCGAGCGTGGCCGGGCGGAGGCGGCGCGCGAGCGGCCCGCGTGCCTGGGCGGCGAGGTCGCCGATCCGCCGCAGTCCCAGCCGCTCGGCGAGTTCGGCGAGCTCGGGATCGAGCCGGAGCGTCGCGACCGGCAGGGCGGCGACGGCGGCGGCCTGGCGGTTGGCGGTGACGATCGCACCGTCGGCGCCGCGCGCGAGCACGAGCGCGCCGGCGGCAGTGCCAGCGATCGCCGCGCGCACCGCGAAGCCGAGGCCGCGCACCCGCCGCGCGATCTCGGCCAGCATCGGGCCCTCGCCGTCCCAGAGATGGGCGCAGCCGGTGATGTCGAGCACCAGCCCGTCGGGCGGGGCGGGGGCGGCGAGCGGGGTGAAGCCCAAGCACCAGGTGGCGAGCGCGCGCAAGGTCGCGGCGTCGCCCGCGGGGTCGGCCGGGCGGGTCACCAGCCCCGGCACGATCGCCTGGGCATCGGCGAGCGGCGTGCCGGGGACGATCCCGGCGCGGTCGTTCGTCGCGGTGATCAGGCGGCGCGGGCCGTCGGTGGCCCAGAGCGCGAGCGGGGTGTCGACGAGGGCGGGCTCGCGCCGGATCGCGCGGTCGGCGGCGAAGCGCGGCAGGTGAAGCGCGAGGATGCGGCGGTCAGCCATGCGCGCGCGCCTTATCCAGCACGGCGAGGGTTCCGTCCCAGGCGACGTCCCATGTGCCGGGCGGGGCGCCGCGCGCGCGCACGAGCTCGAGCCGCCAGTGTGGCGGGCCGACGAGATGGGCCTGGCCTGGTGCCGGCAGGGCGGTGATGCGCCAGCGGGTGCGGGCGGCGCTGGGTGGCGGGTTGGGCGTGTCGGGGCGCAGGATCAGGCCGAGCGTGCCGCCGGCTTCGGCGGCGAGGTGCAGCCGTCGGCCCGTGGCGAAATCAAGCCGTGGGAGGGTGGCGAGCACGCCGGCGACGGCGGGGGCGCGCAGGGACTCCTCGGCGGCCCAGAGCGCGTCGGCCCCGTCGGCGCGGACGACGATCAGCGCGGCGGGGTCGAGCCCGAAGCCGGCGAGCCCGGCCGGGTAGGGATCGGGGTTCGGCTCGATCCAGACGGTGGGGGTGCCGGCGCGGGCGAGGATCAGGGCGGCGAGCGCGGCGGCGGCGCCGGGGTCTGCCGTGAGCAGTTCGTGCACGGCGCCGCGGGCGAGCCCGCCGCCGGGCAGGCCAGCGTCGATCGCCGGCGCGAGCGGGATGGCGGGGCCTGCCGGGCGTGGTTCCTCGCCGCGCGCGATCAGGGTGCGGAGCCGTTCGATCAGGGCGCGGTCCGGCGGGGTCATGGGGTGGGGCCTCGGCGTTGTTCTCTATTTGTTCTTGCGGCCCTGGGCGAGTCAACGCGGCGTGTCCCGTGCCTGCGTCAGCGGGCGGCGTGTTCTTGGGATTGGGGGTGCGGGGGCAAGGGCCCATGGGCCGTGGCCCCCGCGGGGTTTTTGAGCCGCGCAGCGGCGATGCCTCGTTCCTGGACTTTCTCCCGCGATCGGGAGAGGAAAGGCAGCGTTGCCGCCAGGCGGCCTCTTGCATTGCTGCGGGAGTAGGTCGGGGCTACGACGGCGCAGGCCGGGCCCCGCCCAGGGGAAACCAGAGCATAAGCTTGGAAAGTGGAATGACAGGCGAGCCTTACAACATCGGCATTTTTGTAGCCGACGGCGATCCCGACGGCGTTCGCGTGTTGCACCGGCCAGGATGGACGTGGCGTGGCGTAGCGTTCCGTCGCATCGACTGGAAGCGAGCGAAGCTCCGTGACGAATTGAGTCGAGCCGGGATCTACGTTCTTCTTGGATATGATGAGGAGGGTGAGAACGAGACGCTCCTCGCGTATGTCGGCTCAAGCGGTCGGCTTGTTGAGCGCCTTGAGCAGCATGTCGCAGACCGTGACTCGAAGTCGTTCTGGGAACGAGCCGTAGCGTTCACTGCGATCGACAGTTTGAACGCAGCACAGGCTGCATGGCTGGAATGGAGTTTGATCCGGCTTGGAGCAGAGCGCGGCCAGGCGCGCCTGCTCAACAGGGTCGAGCCAAATGAACCGACATTGAGCGAGTTCGATCGAGCCGACATGCAGGCTGCACTTCCCCAGATCCTCAAAGTCCTGCCGCTTGTGGGGGTGCCAATCTTCGAGAAGCCGACAACCATCGTTGTCAGACAATCCGGGGCGGCGTCGGGCGACGCAGTGATCGCACAGACAGAGTTGGCAACCTCAGCCCCGCCGGATGTGCTTCAAGAGGATACCATCGTCGTGCCCGCTCGCGACGAGGGCTTTCAACGGGTCTTCCTGGGCGAGAATGCATGGTGGGCGATCAGGATCGCATCGTGGCGTTTGGGGATGCTCAAGTGGATCGCTGCATATCGCGTCGCGCCAACCTCGGCGATCACGCACGTTGCGCCGATCGCAACAATCGAACCCTACGGTGAGAGCGGCAAGTGGAAGATCGTCTTCGCAAGTCCTGCTGAAGCCATTGGACCTGTGCGGCTTGGCGATCAACCAACAGGACCGCAAGCGCCGTTCTACACGAGCTACGCGCGATTGAGGGCGGGGAGGACGCTGACTGATCTGCGGCTGCCCCGCCCTCAATAATGCAGCCGGCACTGCGCGATCGTCAGCACCTGATCCGCGCCCTTCCCGGTGACCCGATACACCAGCCGATGCTCGGCAGTGATGCGGCGCGACCACCAACCGGATAACTCATTCCGGAGCGGCTCCGGCTTGCCCTCGCCGCGGAACGGATCGCGCCGGATCGCGTCGATCAGCCGGTTGATCCGCCGCAGCATCTCACGATCCGTCACCTGCCACGCGACATACTCGTCCCACGCATCCTCAGTCCACGCGACGAGCACGCGCGTCAGGCACCCCTGTCGGGATCGATCGGCTCACGGATCACGACCTCGCCGCGCTCAGCCTGACGGATCGAGCGCAGCAGCCGCTCAGCGTTCCGCGGGCTGCGCAGCAGGTGCAGCGTCTCCATCAGCCCGTTGTAGTCCTCGAGCGACATCATCACGACCGAACCCTTCTGCTGCCGATTGATCACAATCGGCTCGTGGTTCGCCTGCGTCTCGTCCATCAGCTTGGCGAGGTTCTGGCGCGCGTGGGTATAGGTCACGACATCCATCGGTCAGCCTCCGTCTGTACAGATATATGTACAGATTTCGCGCTGCGCGCAAGGGCGCAAGAGAACCACGCGGCGACCGGGGACTGTCAGGAATTTCGTGTGGGACCGCGGTGATCATGGGTTGAGGCGGTCGTGGAAGAGGATGGCGAACTGC
>NZ_JBHYDW010000231.1:0-4043 GCF_051860475.1 Elioraea sp.
GTCGAGCGGCGCGAACTGGTGGATCAGCCATGGGTGCCCCGGCAGCAGGCCGGATCGTTCCGGATCGGCCCCCGCCGCGCCGAGCCGCCCGGGCAGCAGCCGCGCCGAGGTCACGGTGCCGGTGGTCAGCAGCACGGCAAGTTCCGGGCGTGCGGCGCGCAGCCGCGCGATCAGCGGCAGCACGGACTGGGTCTCGCCGACCGAGGCGGCGTGCAGCCAGAGCAGCCGTCCCGGCGGGCGGGCGATCGTGGCGATGCCGCGCCGCTCGGGCAGCCGGGCGGAAAATTCCTTGCCGCGTCGGGCGCGCCCGGCGAGCCAGAGCGGCAGCACGGGGGCGGCCAGCGTGGCCGCCGCGCGCCAGAGCGTCCCGGCGGGGCTCATGCGCGGCCCTGCACCAGGGCCTCGGCGCGCGCGGCGGCCGCGTCCATCGCAGCGGCGATCTCCGCCAACACGGCGGGTCCGTCGGCATCCGGCGCGACCGCGACGGGCGCGCCGTACACCATGGCGCCGCGCCCGAACGGCAGCGGGATGGCGACGCGGTCCCAGGTCTCCAGCACCTTCCGCCGCGACACCGCGACCCCGAGCGGCAGCACCTTCGCGCCCGTCAGGGCCGCCAGCCGCGCCACGCCGGGCTGAGCGACACGGCGCGGGCCGCGCGGGCCGTCAGGAGTGATGACGACGCTGTGCCCCTCCGCGAGCAGGCGCTGGAGCTCGCGGAACGCCTCGAACCCGCCGCGCGCGGTGCTGCCGTGGAGGGCCTCGACGCCCAGCCGGCTGATCACGTCGCCGATCAGTCGGCCATCGCGGTGGCGGCTGACCAGCACGATGCAGCGCATCGCGCCCGGACCGCGCTCGCCCGGGAAGCGCTGCGTCCAGGTGAACACCATGAGCGGCAGCTGGTCGTGCCAGAACGCGCCGATCGCCGGGATGCCGGACTCCCAGACCGCACGGACATGCTCGCGCCCCTCGATGCGCCAGCGCGTGGTGCGGTGCACGAGGCGGAGCCAGGCCGCGATCGCCGCGGCGCCGAGGGCGAGCGCGCGCGGATGGCGCAGGAGGCGCTTGAGCACGGGGTGCGAATCAGGCCGGGGGACACGCGGCACGCATGGCCGGGCGCGCTTAGCATGCGCCCGGCGGCCCGCCAAACCGCCGGCCGTGCCCGGTCGCGGGCGGCGCAGGACCTGCTACGCTGATCCGGAGCAACCCGGAGGCCGGCGGTGCAGACGCCCCAGACCCGCTACGCCCGGAGCGGCGAGGTCCGGATCGCCTACCAGGTGACCGGCCAGGGGCCGATCGACCTCGTGTTCGTGCCGGGCTTCATCTCGAATCTCGAACTGCACTGGGAGGAGCCGGGCTACAGCCACCTGCTGCGCCGGCTCTCGGCCTTCGCGCGGGTGATCCATTTCGACAAGCGCGGCACCGGGCTGAGCGATCGGGTGGACGTGCAGCACCTGCCGGATCTCGAGACGCGCATGCAGGATGTGCGCGCGGTGATGGACGCCGCCGGCAGCGGCCGTGCCGTGCTGCTCGGCGCCTCGGAAGGCGCGCCGATGTCGATCCTGTTCGCCGCCACCTGCCCTGAGCGCACGCGCGCGCTCGTGCTCTATGGCGGCTACGCGCATTTCCACAGCGCGGTGCTGCGCCCCGAGCAGCTCGCCGCCTTCCTGCGCACCGCCGAGCAGAGCTGGGGCACCGGCGCCTCGCTTGCGAGCTTCGCGCCGGGCCTCGTGCACGATCCGCGCTTCAGCGCCTGGTGGGCGCGCTTCGAGCGGCTCTCGGTCAGCCCGACCGCGGCGGTTGCGCTGGCACGGATGAACGCGACGATCGACGTGCGCGGCGTGCTCGGCGCGATCCGCGTGCCCACGCTCGTGATCCATCGGCGCGAGGATGCGCGCGTGCGCTTCGCCGCCGGGCGCTTTCTCGCCGAGCATATCCCGGGCGCGCGCCTCCTCGCGCTGGCCGGGCGCGACCATCCGGTCTGGACCGGCGACATCGACCGCGTGGTCGATGCGATCGAGGAGTTCCTCACCGGGGAGTGCGCGACCGCCGCGCAGGACCGCACGCTCGCGACCGTGCTGGCGGCGCATCTCGTCCGGCCCGAGCGGGGCGCGGCGCGGCTCGGCGAGCGTCTCTGGGGCGAGCGCGTGCAGCGCCTGCATCGCCGCGCGGAGGAGCTGATCGCGCACCATGGCGGGCGCTGCGGCAGCCACGGCGAGGACGCGATCGCCGCCCACGTCGACGGCGCCGCGCGCGCGGTGCGCGCCGCGATCGCGCTGCGGCGGGAGGCCGGCGCGCTCGGCATCGATCTTGCGATCGGCGTTCACGCCGGTGACATCGTGCTGCGCGAGGGCAGCGCGCACGGGCTCGCCGTGCATGTGGCCGCGCGCATCGCCGGCCTCACCGCCGCCGGCGAGATCCTCGTCTCGGATGTGGTGCGCGATCTCGTTGCCGGCTCCGGGTTGCACTTCCATGACCGCCGCGTCGAGGCGATCGACGGCATGGAGGCACCGGTGCGGCTGCTCGCGGTGATGGAGGAGCAGCATCTCGAGCCGATCGCGCGCACGCAGGCGGAGCCTGATCTCGCCGCGCTGAGCGCGCGCGAGCGGGAGGTGCTGGCCCTGATCGCCGACGGGCTGAGCAACGCCGCGATCGCCGCGAAGCTTGCGCTCAGCGATCACACCGTGAAGCGGCATGTCGCCAACATCCTGCTGAAGCTCGACCTGCCGAGCCGCACGGCGGCGGCGGCGCTGGCCGCGCGGCGCAGCGCCTGAGCCGGGTGGTCCGATCGGGCCATCGCGCGCATGGTCCGTTCGGGGGAAGCAGCGGGTGCGCCGGCGCGGCATCCTCCGCCGCGGCTCCCGCATCGACTGTCCTGGTGCGGTCGGGCAGCAGACGGAGGACGACCATGCGACCCACCACGATGCTCGCGCTGGCCCCCGCGATCGCGCTGGCCGGCACGCTCGCCACCACGGAGCCGGCGGCCGCGGAGGACGCCGGCGCACGCGCCGCCTACGAGGACATCGAGAAGACGCTCGGCCTGGTGCCGAGCTTCTTCCGCCAGTTCCCCGAGCCCGGCATCGCCGGTGCCTGGGCCTCGTTCAAGGCGGTCCAGCTCAGCCCCGACACCGCGCTCAACGGCAAGATGAAGGAGCTGATCGGCCTCGCCGTGGCGGCGCAGATCCCGTGCCAGTACTGCGTCTACTTCCACACCGCCGCGGCCAAGGCGAACGGCGCTTCCGAGCAGGAGATCCGCGAGGCCGTGGCGATGGCCGCGATCGTGCGGCACTGGAGCACGGTGCTGCAGGGCATGCAGGTGGACGTCGCGGTGTTCCGCCAGGAGACCGATACGGTGCTGCGGCTCGCCGCCGAGCGGGCGAAGGCAGCGCCGACGCGCTAGTCTGGCGGCGCCGGGCGGCCACCCCCGGCGTGCCGAGGAGGGGATCATGACCACGACTGCCACCGCCGTCAGCGGTGCGGCGATCAAGCGGGCGATCGAGGCGCGCGACGGGCAGACCTTCATCGGCTTCTACGCCGACGACGCCGAGATCCGCGTGATCGACCGCAACAACCCGCCCAGCCGGCCGCGCGAGATCCGCGGCCGGACGGCGATCCGCGCCTTCTGGGACGACATGTGCAGCCGCAACATCGCCCACCGGGTCGATGTGACGATCGCCGAGGGTCACCGGCTCGCCTTCACCCAGGACTGTACCTATCCCGATGGGGCGAAGGTGTTCGGCATCGCCGTGCTCGAGCTCGCGGGCGGCCGGATCCTGCGCCACACGGTCGTGCACGCCTGGGACGAGTAGGTGCTGCGGGCGCGCGGCTCATGCCGCGCGCTCGATCGGCGCGCGCCGTTCAAGCAGGATCTCGGCGCAGCGGCGGCAGGCGCCGCGCGAGGCCAGGCGCGAGCCGCCAGCGCGCGAAGGAGCGCGCCGAGGGTCGGGCATTGGTCAGCGCGGCCGGAATGCTCCGCAGCCGCAGGGCGGCAAGCGCGTTCGGCCAGAGCTCGCTCTCGACGAAGCCGGCCGCGTCCGGGCGCCAGT
>NZ_JBHYDW010000232.1:0-4042 GCF_051860475.1 Elioraea sp.
CGGAGGACGGCCTGCTGCTGCGCGAGGGCTGGCGCATCACGGTCACGGCACGCGGCCGGCCGTTCCTGCGCGCGATCGCTGCGGTGTTCGACCGACATCTCGATGCCGGAGCGGGGCGCCACGCCCGTGCCGTGTGAGCGTCTTGCGGACGCAACGTCCGCTCTCTAGCCTGAGGGAAGGATGTCCCGGGCGAGGGCGCCCCACACGGAGGAGACAAGGATGAGCCGGATGACGGTAGGCCGGCGGGCGGTCCTGGCGACGCCCGCGCTGGTGATCGCAGCACCAGCGCGGGCGCAGGATGGACGACCGCTGCGCATCGTCGTCCCGTTCCCGCCGGGCGGGTCGGTTGACCTGGTCAGCCGGATCGTGCAGCCGCGGCTGGCGGAGCGCCTCGGCCGCGCGGTGGTGATCGAGAACCGTACCGGCGCTTCGGGGATGATCGGCTCCGGCGCGGTTGCGCAGTCGCCGCCCGATGGCTTGACGATCGTCTGGGGCAACATCGCCACGCACGGGATCAACGTCTCGATCTACGAGCGGATGCCCTACGACCCGGTGACCGATTTCACTCCCGTGACGCTGGCGTGCGCGATCTCGTTCATGCTGGTGGTGCATCCATCGGTCCCGGTCCAGACCGTGCGCGAGCTCGTCGAGCTCTCGAAGCGACCCGAGGCACGTCTCAGCTACGGGTCGGCCGGGTCGGGAAGCCTGCCGCATCTGCTGACCGAGATGCTCAAGAGCGCGACCGGTGCGCGGCTCGAGCATATCCCCTATCGAGGGGGCGGACCCATGCTGATCGACCTGGTCGCCGGAACGATCAGTGCGGTGTTCGCCGATGTGCCGTCGTTGCTGCCGCATGTGCGTGCCGGGGCCGTGCGCGCGCTTGCGGTTGCGGGGGCAGAACGGTCGGCCCTGCTGCCCGATCTGCCGACGGTGGCCGAGACCTATCCGGGCGTGTCCGGCACGGCATGGCACGGCGTGTTCGCGCCAGCCCGAACCCCGCCGGAGATCATCGCGCCGCTGAATGCCGCGCTGGTGGCGGTGCTGCGCGAACCCGAGATCCGCACTCGCCTGCTTGCGTCCGGCGCCGAGCCGATCGCCTCGACGCCGGAGGAGCTGCGCCGGTTTCAGGCCGCCGAGATCGCCAAGTGGCGCACGATCGCGCGTGCGGTTGGAGCCAAGGCGGAATAGTCGGACGGGTCTCGGCCTGTGAGGGTGTGCGGGGGAGGTGTGGCCTCCCCCGGCTCAGGTTCTCTTCCTTCGCAGCAACAGATGCACGGCGCCGGTGTTGGCCCGATGCGGGTGCGCGATCGCGAGGATGGCGTCGCGCAGAGGCGGTGCGTTGAGCCAGTGCGGCAGCTCGCGCCGCAGCACGCCGCCGGTCTCTCCCGTGCCCTTGCCCGTGACGATCGCGATGCAGCGCAGCCCGTCGGCCTGGGCGGCGCGCACGAAGCGGCGAACGGCGTCATGGGCGTCCTCGGCGCGGCGCCCGTGCAGATCGAGCGTGCGTTCCGGCAGCATGCGGCCACGACGGAGGTCATCCCAGCGTCGGCGATCAAGGCCGCCGGGGGCGACGCCGATGGCGAGGTCCGGAGGCGGTGGCGGCGCTGTCCTCGCCCTGCCTCTCTCCCGCACCTGCGGGAGAGCGGATGCGGCGGCGGCATCAGGTTCGTTCGCGCCCTCCCATTCGCGCGGGTCACGGGGCCTCGGTTCCGGCTGGAGCGGCGCGATGCCGGCGGCGGTGACGAAGCGGCGCCAGAGCGACGCCTCCTCCTCGGTCACCGTCCGGCGGCGTCGCGCGGGCGGGATGCGCGCGCGCGGCGGTCGCATCAGCCGGCGTCGTCTTCCAGAAGGATGACGTGGAGCTGGCGCGGCCCATGCGCGCCGAGTTCGAGCGTCTGCTCGATGTCGGCCGAGCGCGAAGGGCCGGTGATCATCATCACGTTGCGCGGCATGAAGGTGGTGCCGGTCGGCGTGTCGCCCGACCCGTCGCGATCGCTGCGGATCAGGTCGAACGCGTCCTCGTAGGCGCCGACGATACGGCTCGCGCGCAGCACGACGATGTGCGTGTCGGGCAGGATGTTCAGCGTCGTCGGATGCTCGGGACCGGAGAGCATCAGCATCGTTCCGGTCTCGGCGACCGCGGCGAAGCACGGTGTGACGGAGACCGGGTCGGTCGGCGTCGCGCGGCCGAAGGCGACGCGCAGCATCGGCCGGTCCGACCAGGGCACGCGCTGCAGCAGCGGATCGGGTGCCACGCGCAACTCGGCCGGCAGGTTGCGCTGCGCGAGATACTCGGCGATCAGGCCCGGGATCTCGGCCTCCGAGGCCGCGCGCGCGACGGTGCCGTACTCCTTCTCGAGCTCGGCGATGAAGGTCTCGACCCGCTGTTCGCGTGGCACGCGTCCGCGCGCGGGCACGAGGTTGCGCGGATGGTGCTTCAGCCGGTCGAGCAGTCCGGCGGTCACGCTGTCGGGCAGGGCGTCACGCCTCAGTCCGCGGCGGATGCGGCCGAGGATGCGCGCGCGCGCGTCGATCCCCTGCTCCATCAGATCAGGCCCCGGCGCTTCAGCCGCGCGTAACGGGCGTGGAACGTCTCGCCCTCGGGGGCGGGCATGTCGCGCCCACCGGTCCAGCCCTTGGCGAGCGGCAGCCACGAGAACCGACCCTTGCGCCGGCCAAGCAGGCCGAGCGCGCGCATCGCGACGCGCGTGCTGAGGCGATAGGCCGACGGGCGCTTGGCGAACCAGGCCCAGACGCCGAGGCCGAAGCGCGCGGCGCGTGGCGTCAGGTGCCGCTCGAACTCGCGCTCGCGCCAATGGCGCATCATCTTCGGCAGCGGGATCTTCACGGGGCAGACGCTCTCGCACTTGCCGCAGAAGGTGCTGGCATTGGGCAGGTGGCCGGCCTTCTCGACCCCGATCAGCGAGGGTGTCAGCACGCTGCCCATCGGCCCCGGATAGACCCAGCCATAGCTGTGCCCGCCCACCGCGCCATAGACCGGGCAGTGGTTCATGCAGGCCGCGCAGCGGATGCAGCGCAGCATGTCCTGGAACTCGGTGCCGACCATGTTGGAGCGGCCGTTGTCGAGCAGCACGACGTGGTACTGCTCGGGCCCGTCGAGGTCCGCTGTCCGGCGCGGTCCGGTGGAGAAGGTGACGTAGGTCGAGAAGTCCTGGCCGACCGCGCTGCGCGCAAGCATGCGCAGGATGACGCACGCATCCTCGAGCGTGGGCACCACCTTCTCGATCGACGCGAGCGCGATGTGGACCTTCGGCAGGGTCTGGGTGAGATCGCCGTTGCCCTCGTTCGTCACGATTACGGAACTGCCGGTCTCGGCGATCAGCATGTTCGCGCCGGTGATGCCGACATCGGCGGCGAGGAACTTGTCGCGCAGCACCTCGCGCGCCTCGGCCATCAGGTCGCGGCGTTCGTTGAACACGCGGTCGGGCGGGAATGTCGTGTGGCTCTTCTTGAACGCTTCGATCCAGTCCTCGCGGTTGAGATGGAAGGCGGGACCGATGATATGGCTCGGCGGTTCGTTGCGGAGCTGGAGGATGTACTCGCCGAGATCGGTCTCCACCGGCTGGATGCCGGCCGCCGCCAGGTGCTCGTTCAGCGCGATCTCCTCGGAGATCATCGACTTCCCCTTGGTGACGGTTCGGGCGCCGACCGAGCGGCAGATCTCGAGCACGATGCGCCGCGCGTCCTCGGCCGTTTCGGCCCAGTGCACGTGTCCGCCCTGCGCCTCGACCGCGCGCGCATAGGTGTCGAGGTAGAAGTCGAGATGGGTGATGGTGTGGTTCTTCAGGTCGCGGCCGAGCTCGCGGCACCGCTCGAACTCCGGGAGGGTGGCGACGCCCTTGGCGCGCTTCTCGATGAAGCGCGGCCGGACGTTGGCGAGCGCCTTCTGAAGCCCCGGGTCGTTGAGCGCCCGGGCGGCGTTCTGCTTGAAGGCGGGCGAGGTTGTGAGCACTGGATGATCCTCAATAGAGTGGGGGGACCACGCTGGTCCCCCCACACCCCCCTGCATCCAGGGGCCGCT
>NZ_JBHYDW010000233.1:0-4004 GCF_051860475.1 Elioraea sp.
CCTCAGGCGTTTCCCTCCGCCTCCGCCGGATCAGGCCGGCCGATCACCGCATCCCAGAACGCGACCGCCATGTCGTCGCGTTCCATCAGCGCATCCAGCGCCGTCGGTGCGAAGCCGAGCGGCGCGCCGTCGCGGTCGCCCACGCCCTCCCAGGCGGTGACGAGGCGGCGGGCGATCAGCCGCACCAGCAGCAGGAAGTAGAGACCGTTGAAGACGGCCCGCTCCTGGGCGGCCTCGCCGAGCAGCGCCTTCGCCTCGGCGAGTGCCGCACCCTCCGCCGCCGCGCGCGTGATCCGGTCGAGCGGCTTCGCCAGCAGCCGCACGCCCTGCGGCAGGTCGAGCCAACGCGGCTCGCGGGCGATGTCCAGGGTGAGCATCGGTACCTCCGGTAGGATGGTTCTCAAGGGCGAAACGCCGGTGCCGGGTGTGTGGCTTGTCGCGTGGGACCGAATGGCATATTCTGCCAACACTGGTGACGATCACCCGCAGGAGATCGCGCATGCCAACCCGCAATGTTGTGCTGACCGACCACCAGGCCGAGCTGGTCGAACGGCTCGTCGCCTCAGGCCGCTACCAGAACGCCAGCGAGGTACTGCGCGAGGGGTTGCGCCTCATCGAGGCCCGCGATGCCGAAGAGCAGGCACGGCTCAAGGCGCTGCGCGAGGCCGCACGTGTCGGCATCGCCGATATCGAGGCAGGCCGGTTCCGCAGCTTCGACGATCCAGAGTCGCTTCGTCGCCATCTTGGCAAGGTGGCCGACGCCGCCATCCGTAAGGGCGCCAAGCGCGTGCAAGCGCGTTGATCCCGCCACGCCGCTCGTGGCGCGTGCAGCTGACGGCGCAGGCCGAAGCCGACGTTGCGGAGATCCTGGAGTGGAGTGCCGGGCAGTTCGGTGAGGCACAGGCTCGTCACTACGCCGAGACGCTGACGAGCGCGATCGAGGCGTTGAGCGAGGGTCCTGGGGTGCCTGGCGCCAAGGCCCGTGACGAGATTGGCGCCGGCCTTCTCACGCTGCACGTCGCGCGCAAGGGCCGCCGCGGGCGGCATTTCCTCCTGTTCCGGGTCGGTCGCGAGGCGGGACGCCAGGTCATCGACGTGCTGCGGGTCCTGCACGATGCGATGGACCTTGCTCGGCACGTGGATCCCGACGACGCCTGAGCCGAAAGCGGAAGACGAAGCCGACGATCGTTCAGACGTAGCTCTCGACCCCGTTCCTGAGGGTGGCGGTCATCATGCGTCCGGCGGTGGGGTTGAAGGCGGCGCGGAACTCGAAGGCGGCCTCGATGCCGGCGGGTCCCTGGATCGGCGTCTTGGCGAGTGCCAGATAGGTCTCGTGCAGCGTCACGGTGAGCCGGCGGGTGGCGCTGATGCGGTACTCGAACGCGACCTCCAGCGCGGCGTTGTTCGCCGCATCATCGAGCAGGAGGGTACTCTCGAACCGGCTGGTGATCTGGCCGGTGGCGCGGGCGAGACCCGGATCGACGCCCTCGATCTTGAGGTCGTCGCGGATCGTGCGGACGATCTCGGCCCCGTTCGAGTAGGTGAGCCGCCCGCCGGTGATCTGCGCCAGCGACGCGCCGTTGCGGCGGATCGAGCCCTGCGCCTTGTTGAAGGCGACGTAGTCGCGCGTGGTCGGGGTGCCGGCGGCGGAGGTGGCCGAGCGGGTCGAGCCCTGGCCGATCAGGCCGAAGGTGGCGGTGGCGGCGCCGGAGGGGGAGAAGTCGATCTCGCAGGTATCCGCGCGCACGCCCGCGATCACGTCGAAGCTCGGCACGTCCGGATAGGCGAGCTCGATGCTGGCCGAGGGCAGCGGCGAGGCGCCGGAGACGAAGACGTGCTCGAAGTCCGGATCGGCGCCGCTGCTCGTGGGCGGCCCGAGCAGCAGGGTGAGCCAGTCGCCGATGAACTCGAGATCGACCGGCACCACGGCCTGGCCCTGCACGGTGACGATATCGCGGAACGGCGGGGCGACGTCGCGGTTGGGGGCGAGGCCAATCACGTCGGCGTCGATGAAGGGCTGCTCGGCACCGAGGTCGCAGGAGACGAACGGCATCAGGCGCCAGTCGCCGGAGGGCGGCGTGCCATACGCAGCCTCCACCGCCATGTGCAGCTTGCTGTTCGCGCCGATGGCACGGGGCATGGGAACCTCCGGGGGTCAGGAGAGCGGCGTCTCGCTGGTGGTGAACCAGAGCGAGACAGGCACGGATGCGGCGCGGACCGAGGCGGCGCCGTCGAACTCGAGGTCGTCGAAGGACGGGCTCTCGGGCTGCGCCCACTCGACCACGCCGCCCAGTGTGCGGTCGGCGACGATCGCCTCGGCCACGTCGATCAGCAGCGCGTCGAGTGCCGCGGCGCGCGCTTCGGGCGTGGGCCCGGATGAGGCCACCACGACCTCGGCGACGTGGCGGATCTGCCAACGCAGCGGCGAGAGGATCGCGGTCTCCTCGACGGTCTCGCCGTCCTGGATCATCACCAGCCCACCTGCGGCGATCCGCTGCGGGACGGTCTCGCTGCGCATCACCTGCGGGGCGGGCGAGTGTGACGCGAGCGCGCTCGCGACCGCGGCGTGCAGCGCGGCGAGCGCCGCCTCGCGCGTGCTCACAGCCATCCGAGCAGCTCCGCGGCCCAGCGTCCGAGCACGTGCATGATCGCGAGCGCGACGAACGCGACCAGCCAACTCAGCATGACGCCGAGCGTGAGCAGCGCCAGGCAGCGCCGCGGCGAGAGCTTCTCGACACGCATCATCAGGTCACGACCTTCCATTCCCGCGCGATCGCGGCGGGCAGGCGCGCGAGCGCCCGATGGCCGGCGCCGCGTACATCCAGCCGCTTGGCGAGCTGCACCTGGGGCACGAGCAGGAACATCGGCACGAAGCCCTGGCGGAGCAGCTCGGCCTGCCAGCGCGGCGCACCGCGGCGGTTGCCGGTCACCACGGCAGCCAGACCGCCGGCGATCAGCGGTGCGCGGCGGCGGCCAACGCGTTCCCCTTGCCGCACCGGCAGGCACCAGACGAAGCCTCGCCCGGAGCGGAAGGGCCGGAGGAACGCCTGCCGGCTCACCACCATCTGCTGGGGCGTGACACGGAGCCCACCATTGGCGCGACCCCGCCTGCCGCCCGCAGCGTTGAAGCCGGTGGGGATCGCCAGGTACCGCCCGCCGCGGCCGCGGATCGTCGCACCGCGCTCGAACGCATCGACGATGCTCGGCACCTTGGTCCAGACGATCCCGGCCGCACCCAGGCTCTCGCCCGATTGCGGGAACACGCGCGCGCGCCAGGCATTGGCGATGCCGCGGCCGCGGGCACCGAACGCCGAGACCACCTGCTGGCGGAGCTCGGTCTTCAGCCGCTCGGTCTCCGCCCGCACGCCGCGCGTCACCGCGCGCTCACCCGCGCGCACCTCCTGCTCAAGGATCCTGGTCAGGCTCGCGCCGAGCGCGGCGATCAGTCGCACGGGCCGGCCCGGTTGCCGAGGCGAACGATCACCGCGGCCCGCCCACGCCGGACGAGCGCGACTGCGCGGCGAGACGCTCGCTGAGCAATCCCACGCGCGCCTCAAGCTCGCGCACCGCCTGGCGCAGCTCCTGCAGCTGGGACCGCTGCGTGTCGAGGATGTCGCGGCGGGTCTCGGCGATCTGGCGCTCGAGCTTCAGCCGGTTCTCCCGCTCATGCGTGAGCTCGGTGCGCATCTGCGTGTAGCCGGCCGTCACGGCGATGATCACGGTGATGATCGAGATGATGTTGCCGAGCGTGATCACGCCTTCGTAGCGGGGGCGCACGAAGCCGTTCGTGGGCGCATGGGTCATCGGGCACAGACCTCGTGGATGAGCGCCGTCTGCGCCGCGACCTGGCGCAGGGTGTCGGCGGTGTCGCGCGGGCTCGGCAGGATCGGCCGGATCTCCAGGCAGAGATCGCGCGGGAACAGCGCGTCCCAGAGCTCCGACGCGCATCCGCCGAGCAGAGCCAGGGCGACGGCGAGCGCGCAGGCCCGACGAAGGAGATGGCT
>NZ_JBHYDW010000234.1:0-3954 GCF_051860475.1 Elioraea sp.
GTGCGGTGCCCAGCGATCAGCACCGGCGCGGGGTCAGCCGCATCCTCCGCAAGCGCCGCGGCGAACAGGCGCGGGATGTCGGCCGGGTCGTTCTGGCCGTCGCCGTCCAGCGTGACGATCCAGCGCCCGCGAGCAGCCTTCACCCCGGTCGCGATGGCAGCACTCTGCCCGCAGGAGACGCGATGGCGCCGCCGCACCAGGTCGCCGGACTGTGCCTCGGCGGCGAGGGCGGCGGCCGTGCCGTCGGTCGAGCCGTCATCCACATACACGATCTCATAGACGCCGAGCCCGGCGACCGCTGCACGGATCTCGGCGATCAGCGGCGCGATGTTCGGTGCCTCGTTGCGCACCGGCACCACAACCGAGATCAGCGCATGGGCATCGGACGCCGCGGACGCGGCCTGTGTCGGGTGGGTCTGGTGCATCGGCTCGGGAGGCGGGCGTCCGGCTCCAGGTCTGGCGGCCGTACACGGACGCTTGAATCCGTCTGGATGGGCGCCATACCAGAGGGGTCGGTTAGCGACAAGACGAGGCGGGCCGGATCGGCTAGGCTTTTGCGGGCGAGCCGGCATGCCGCCGCCGGTGCCGCGAGACGCGAGACGCGAGAGCCCATTATGCCGTTCGATCTGACCCCGATGCCCCGCTCCGGCACCGCCGGCACCGTGCACCGGGAAGACCTTGCGGTCGGGATCTGGCTGCTCGGCATCGCGCTAATGGTGCTTATCATGGTCGCCCTCGGCGGCGCCACCCGGCTGACCGGCTCGGGCCTCTCCATCATGGAATGGCGCCCGCTGACCGGCTGGTTCCCCCCGCTCTCCGAAACCGAGTGGCAGCGGCTGTTCGACCTCTATCGCACGATCCCGCAATACGCAGCGGTGAACGCGGGCATGGACCTGGCGGGGTTCAAGGAGATCTTCTGGCTCGAGTATCTGCATCGGGTCTGGGGGAAGCTGATCGGCGTGGCGTTCCTGGGTGGGTTCATCACGCTCGTCATGCTCGGCAAGGTCCGCCGCGCGCTGGTGCCGCGCCTGGCGCTGCTGTTCGCGCTCGGCGGGCTTCAGGGGTTCCTCGGCTGGTTCATGGTCGCCTCGGGGTTCTTCCCGCACCGCACCGCGGTCAGCCCCTATCGTCTCGTGATCCATCTCGGCATGGCGTTCCTGATCTTCGCGCTGCTGCTCGGCACCGCGCTCAGCCTGCTCAGCCGCGAGCCTACCGCCGCGCCGCCTCGCGAGCTCCGGCGCGGCGTGCTCGCCGTCGGCGCGCTCGCGGTTGTCACGATGCTGGCGGGCGGCTTCGTCGCCGGTATCCGCGCGGGCTTCGACTACAACACGTTCCCGCTGATGGACGGCCGGCTGGTGCCGGCGGGCTATCTCGCGCTCGAGCCCTGGGTGCTGAACCTGTTCGAGTCGATCCCGTCGGTGCAGTTCAATCACCGCCTGCTCGCGACCCTGACACTTGCCGCCTCCGCCTGGCTTGCGGTGACGGCGTGGCGGCACGGCCATACGGCCGGAGGAAGGGCAGCCTTGCTGCTCGCCGGGATGGTCGCAACGCAATACGTCCTTGGCGTCGCGGCTCTGGTCCATGTCGTGCCGGTCGGGCTCGGCACACTCCACCAGACCGTGGCCGTGCTGGTGCTCGCAGCCTTCGTCAACGCGCTCGACCGGCTGCGGGCACCCGCCTCGAGGCTTCCGCGGTGAGCGACGAGACCGCGCGGCTCAGCGCCGAGATCGCCGCCCTCAATCTCGCCTACGAGGCCCTGGCCGAGCGCGAGCGGCGGCTGCTCGACTTCACCGAAGCCTCCGGCGACTGGTTCTGGGAGCAGGACGGGTCGCTGCGCTTCACCTTCATCTCGGTCCGCGAGCCCGGGCGCGGGGCGCGCGCGCTGACACCGCGCGTGGGCGACCCGATGCTCGGCCGTACCAGGTTCGAGCAGGTGCTGCGCGAGCCTGGCGACGAGGCGATGTGGCAGCGCCACGCCGAGGACCTCGCCGCGCACCGGCCGTTCCGCGACCTCACCTACCGCTCCCGCCGCGGTGCCGAAACCCCGTTCTGGGTGCGCATCAGCGGCGTGCCTGTGTTTGGCCGCGACGGTCATTTCCGCGGCTATCGCGGAATCGGACGCGACGTCACGGTCGAGATGGAGGCCGCGCGCGCCTCCGCGCGTCAGCAGGCGCTGCTGCGCGACACGCTTGATGGTCTGCCCGTCGGCATCTGCCTCTACGACCCCGAGCGGCGGCTCATCTGGGCCAACCGGACCTACGCGGTCGATGCCGGGCTGACCCCGGACGCGTTCCATCCCGGCATGCCTCTGGCCGAGGTCGTTCGCCTGCTCGCCGCGCGCGGCTGGTACGGCACGGTGGATATCGAGGCGCAGGTCGCCGCCCAGGTGGCGATCGACCGCAGCAGGCCCAGCAGGCGAACGCGGAGCGGCATCGGCGGGCGCACCTTCGACGTGCGGATCGAGCCGCTGCCGGATGGCGGGCACATCGTCTGCACCGTCGATGTGACGGCGCTCGTCGAGGCGGAGACGCAGGCACGCGGCCACGCCATGCGGCTGGACATGGTGCTGCTGCGGTTGCGCACCGGCGTGTGCGTCTACGGCGCTGACCGGCGCATGACGCTGCGCAACCGCCGCTACGAGGAGCTGCTTGGCCTGCCCGACGGCATGGTGCGGCCCGGCATTACCTTCGAGCAGCATCTGCGCGAACTCGCCGCGCGGGGCGAGTTCGGTACCCAGCCCGACCCGGACGCGTATCTCGCGCGTCTGCTCGCCATCGATCTCGCCCGCCCGCACCTGTTCCGCCGCATCCGTCCCAACGGCCAGGTGCTGGACTTCGCCTACGACCCGCTGCCGGACGGCGGCTTCATGGTCTCGGCCAACGACATCACGGCGCTCGCCCGTGCCGAGAACGACGCGAGTGCCCGCGCGCGGCTGCTCGACGCAATCCTGCGGGCGCTGCCCCATGGCGTCTCGGTGTATGGGCCCGACCGGCGGCTTGCGATGGTCAACCCGGCCTACACGCAGATCATGGCGGGTGCGCCGGTGGCGATCGGTGATCACATCGAGGAGGTGATCCGCAAGCGCACCGAGGCCGGCGAGTTCGGGCCCGGCGCGGTCGGCGAGACCTTCGTCCGCGAAGCGAGCCGCGACATCACCAAACCGCAGCGGCGGCGCCGCATGCGGCCCAACGGCACCGCGATCGACATCCGGACCGCCCCGCTGCCCGACGGTGGCCACATCTCGGTGGTCACCGACATCACCCCGGTGGTCGAGGCCGAGGCGGAGGCGATGCGGCGCGCGGCCGTGCTCGATACCATGCTCGAGCACATCCGCCACGGCATCTGCCTGTTCGACCAGGGTCGGCGCGTGGTCGCCGCAAACCGGGCCGCCGCCGAGCTGCTCGGCCACTCGCCGGACCTGCTGCAGCCGGGCCGGACGCAGGAGGAACTGGTCCGGGCCCTGGTCGAGCGCGGCGAGTTCGGCCCGACCGCGACCGCCGAGGCGGCCGCCCGCGATCGCCTGACCCGCGACCGCTCGATCTCGACCATCCACTGGCGCACCCGCCCCGACGGGCGCGTGCTCGAGGTCCGTTCCGACCCCACGCCGGATGGCGGCTTTGTGGTCACCTACACCGACGTCACCGAGCAGAAGCAGGCCGAGGCCGCCCTGCGCCGTGCCGCCACCGAGGCGGAAGCCGCGAGCCGCGCCAAGAGCCAGTTCCTCGCCACCATGAGCCACGAGCTGCGCACGCCGCTGAACGCGGTGATCGGCTTCTCGGAAGCGATGATGCATGACAGCGCGAAGCCCGATGCGCAGCGGATCGAGGAGTATGCGAGCGCGATCAACGAGGCCGGCCGGCACCTGCTGTCGCTGATCAACGACATCCTGGACGTGGCCCGCATCGAAGCAGGACGGATGGATCTCGCGGAGGACCACGTCGACCTCGCACGCCT
>NZ_JBHYDW010000235.1:0-3920 GCF_051860475.1 Elioraea sp.
AGCCATCTCCTTCGTCGAGCCTGCGCGCTCGCCGTCGCCCTGGCTCTGCTCGGCGGATGCGCGTCGGAGCTCTGGGATGCGCTGTTCCCGCGCGACCTCTGCGCCGAGATCCGGCCGATCGTGCCGAGCCCGCGCGACACCGCCGACACCCTGCGCCAGGTCGCCGCGCAGACGGCGGTCATTCACGAGGTCTGCACCCGATGACCGAGCTGGACGCGTTGCAGCGGTTGGAGCGGCACGAGCGGGACTGCGCCGAGCGCTACCGCGAGACCAAGGAGGAGATGCGCGCGATCCGGCACCTCATCGACACCCGCATGGACTGGCTCCTGAAGGCGCTGATCATCATGGCGCTCGCCTCGGTGGTGATGTCGTTCATCGTGCTGCTCGGCGCCGACACCTTCGCCCAGCTCACCCAGGGCGCCCGGCGCGGCTGAACGCGTGCGCCTCGTCGCCTCGCTCGGCGCGAGCCTGACCAGGATCCTTGAGCAGGAGGTGCGCGCCGGCGAGCGCGCGGTGACGCGCGGCGTGCGTGCGGAGACCGAGCGGCTGAAGACCGAGCTCCGCCAGCAGGTGGTCTCGGCGTTCGGTGCGCGCGGCCGCGGCATCGCCAATGCCTGGCGCGCGCGCATGTTCCCGCAATCGGGCGAGAGCCTCGGTGCCGCCGGCATCGTCTGGACCAAGGTGCCGAGCATCGTCGATGCGTTCGAGCGCGGCGCGACGATCCGCGCCCGCGGCAGCCGGTACCTGGCGATCCCGACCGGCTTCAACGCGCCGCAGGGGCGCCGTGGGCGGGGCATGCGCGTCACGCCGCAGCAGATGGTCGCCAGCCGGCAGGCGTTCCTGCGGCCCTTCCGCTCCGGCCGCGGCTTCGTCTGGTGCCTGCCGGTGCGCCAGGGAGAGAGGATCGGGCGAAAGCGGGCGCCGCTGATCGCCGGTGGTCTGGCGGCCGTGGCGACAGGTAATCGCCGCGGTGCGGCGCGCTGGCAGGCCGAGCTGCTGCGCCAGGGCTTCGTGCCGATGTTCCTGCTGGTGCCCCAGGTGCAGCTCACCAAGCGGCTCGATGTACGCGGTGCCGGCAATCGCGCGCTCGCGCGCCTGCCCGCCGCGATCGTGCGGGAATGGAAGGTCGTGACCTGATGATGCGTGTCGAGAAGCTCTCGCCGCGGCGCTGCCTGGCGCTGCTCACGCTCGGTGTGGCGCTGAGTTGGCTGGTCGCCTTGGTCGCGCTCGCGGTCATGCACGTGCTCGGGCGCTGGGCCGCGGAGCTGCTCGGATGGCTGTGAGCAGCCGCGAGGCGGCAATCGCCGCGCTGCATGCCGCGATCTCGACCGCGCTCGCGGCGCGTTCGCCGGAGCCGCAGGTGCTGCGTGACGAGACCGTGCCGCAGCGTCTTGCCGCCGGCGGGCTGGTCGTCGTGCGGGACGGCGAGACCGTCGAGGAGACGGCCATCCTCTCGCCGCTGCGCTGGCAGATCCGACACGTCGCCGAGGTCGTGGTGGCCGTGCCTGGCGCGACCCCGGAAGCCCGCGCAGCCGCACTCGACGCACTGCTGGTCGACGTCGCCGACGCGATCGCGGCCGATCGTACGCTCGGCGGTGCGGTCGAGTGGGCGCAGCCCGAGAGCCCCTCCTTCGACGACCTCGCGTTCGAGGGCGCCGCGTCGGTCCGCGCCGCGTCCGTGCCCGTCTCGCTCTGGTTCACCACCAGCGAGACGCCGCTCTCCTGATCCCCGGAGGTCACCATGCCGCGTGCCATTGGCGCGAACAGCAAGCTGCACATGGCGGTCGAGGCGGCCTACGGCGAGCCGCCGGGCGGCAACTGGCGCCTGATGCCGTTCGTCTCCTGCGATCTCGGTGCCGAGCAGCCCTTCATCGACGCCGACGTGATCGGCCTCGCTCCGAACCGCGACGTCGCGCCGCCGTTCCGCGATATCGTCACCGTGCAGGGCCAGGCGGTGGTGCCGGTCGATCTCGAGTTCATCGGCGACTGGCTCACACTGCTGCTCGGTCCGCCGACTTCGTCCGGCACCACCCCGGACTTCGTACACGTCTTCGTCTCCGGCGCCTCGCCGCTGCCCTCGGCCAGCATCGAGCTCGCCTATCCCGACGTGCCGAACTTCGACGTGATCGCCGGCGTGCGCGCGGACACCTGCGAGATCGACTTCTCCCCCTCCGGCGCCGCCACCGCCACCTTCGGCCTGATCGGTCAGGGCTCGACGCGGTCGGCCACCTCCGCCGCCGGCACGCCGACCACGCGCGACTACGTCGCCTTCAACAAGGCCCAGGGCTTGATCCGCCGCAACGGCAGCAGCCTCGCGCAGATCACCGGCGGGCGGCTCAACTACTCGAACGGCGCGGAGATCGTCCGCACCATCCGCGACGACCTCAAGATCGAGGGCGTCGATCCCGGTCTCGCCCGCGCCACCGGCCAGATCACCAGCCGGTTCGAGAACACCCTGCTGCTCGATGACGCGGCCAACAACGCAGCACTGGAGGTGGCGTTCGAGTACCGCATCAGCGCCACCCGCCGGCTCACCGTGACGCTGCACGAGACCTATCTCGCGCTCGCCAAGACGCCGATCCAGGGACCCGCCGGCATCGAGGCCGCCTTCGAGTTCCGCGCCGCCTTCAACCCCGCCGCAGGACGCATGATGACCGTCACCCTCAGGAACGGCGTCGAGAGCTACGCGTGAGCGTCAGCGGGGTCCACGCATCTCGATCAGGTGCCGGTTGCGCGCCACCAACTCGTCGAACGCGCGTTGGATGCGTGCTTGCAGCCGGGCGCCCGCGACCGCGACGACGCCGTGATCAGGTTGTCCCAGATCGGGGAACCACGCCGAGGTCAGCGGCACCTGCGCAAGGCAGCGCAGATCGATGTGGAATGGCCGCTGCCGCAGTGCCTTGGCCTCGGCGGCGCTGAACTCGATCACGCCCCGCGGCGGGGCCGGTGAGGCGCCGCGCCAAGGGCCCGAGCTGGTATAGGCGAGCAGTACCTGCGCCGGGCGCTGGCGGGTGTTCTGCGCGAGCACGTAGGCAATGTGCCGCGCCGGGCCGGGCAGCTCTGGCCGGTGCGGCGGGCCGAACGGAAACAGCGTCCAGACGAAGCTGCCGTCCGCGATGCTTGGTTCCGCCACGGACGATCAGCGACCGAACAGCGTGTCGATGGTCTTCTTGCGGCGGGCGTAGGCCTTGTCGCTCTCGCCGGGGCGACGATCCGGATCACCGAACGGCTGGCCGGCCAGCTCCGCGGCGACGTGCACACGGATCACACGCTCGGCCTCGTCACGGGCAGCCACCTCCCGCTCCACCAGAGCCTCGAGATACCCGGACACCGAGCGGTGCTCGGTCTCAGCGATCTGCTTCAGCCGCTCGTGGACCTCGGGCGCCAGGCGGACCGTGACGCCGGTCTTGGACGGAGTGCTGGTGTTCGGCATTCCGCTCTTCTGCATCAAAATGATGCAGAAGGCAAGGCTCGGCGCGACACCCTCATCGCTCAGCTCCGAGGAGTACCGATCCCATGCTCACCCTCGACATCTCGCGTGAGCCGCGCTGGCTCGACCTGCCGCACGGCGTGCGGCTGCTGGCGAAGCCGCTCGACCGGATCACGCGCGCGGCGGCGGAGGGCGCCGCACTCGCCGAGGCGAAGGCGCTGCTCGGCGAGGCCGCGCAGCACGAACGCTCCGTCTTCAACGGCCTCTACTTCATGCTGCTCGTGCGGCTGATCGCGCGCCGCCTCGTCACCGCCTGGGAGGGCGTGGGCGACCGCGACGGCGCCCCGCTCGTCCTCTCGCCCGCCGCGCTCGACGCGCTGATGGAGCGCGACGACATGGCGGTCGCGTTCTGGGACGCGGTGATCGGCCGGCCGGACCCGGCGGAGGCGGAGGGAAACGGCTGAAGGCCCGCGCCGCCTGGCATGGCGGC
>NZ_JBHYDW010000236.1:0-3890 GCF_051860475.1 Elioraea sp.
GATCGTGTTCTTCCTGGTGTTCCTGAACACCTATGCCGGGGTGCGCGACGTCAATCCGGTGCACATCCATGCCACACGCATCATGGGCGCGGGCGAGTGGCAGCTGTTGCGCAAGGTGATCCTGCCCTCGGCCGCAGCCTGGGTGTTCACGGGACTGAAGGTCTCGGTGCCCTATGCGCTGATCGGCGCGGTGGTCGGCGAGTTCATGAGCTCGAACCGGGGCGTCGGCTTCCTGATCGCGCAGTCCTCGGCGATGTTCGACACCGCGAGCACGTTCGCCGGACTGGTGGTGCTGGCGGTGGTGGGAGCGGCGATCAATGGCGGGCTGAAGCGGCTCGAACGCCACGTGCTGCGCTGGCGCGCCGGATGAGCGCGAGCCCGGCGGCACGGTTCCGCGCCACGGTCGCGGCTGGCGGGATCGCGCTCGGCAGCAATGTGCGGTTCAGCCGCAGCCCCGAGATCGGCGCGATGCTGGCCGAGTGCGGCTTCGCCTGGATGATGCTCGACTTCGAGCACAGTCCGATGACGCCGCATCTCGCCTACGACATCGCGCTCGGCGCGATCCGTGCCGGCATGCTGCCGCTTGCGCGCCCTGCCTCGCATGATCCGCGCGAGATCGCCGGGCTGCTCACCAACGGCGCGCTCGGCGTGCTCGCGCCGCATGTCGATACGCCCGAGCAGGCAGAGGCGGTTGCGCGCGCCTGCCGCTTCGCCCCGCGCGGCCAGCTCTCGGTGCCCGGCTCGCTGCCGCAGTTCGGCTACGGCCTGAAGCTCGCCGAGGCCTGCGCGCGATTCAACGACGAGGTGGTGGTGGTCGCGATGATCGAGAGCGCGCCGGCGGTCGAGAACGTCGCCGCGATCGCTGCCACCGAGGGCATCGACGGGATCTTCATCGGTGCCTCGGACCTGCTGTGGGACCTCGGCCTGCCTGGCGGCTACGAGAGCGGCGCGCTTGCCGACGCGATCACGGCCTGCACGACGGCGGCGGGTGCGGTCGGCAAATTCGTCGGCCTCGGCGGGCCGCCGGTCGAGGCGGTGTGGCGCGCCGCGATCGCCGCCGGCGTGCGCATGGTGCTGACGGAGAACGACATGACGCTGCTGCTGCGCGGTGCGCGCGATCGCGCTGGCTTCTTCGCGGGGCTGGATGCGGCTGCCCGCGCGGTGCCGCTCCGCACCGGTTGAGCACCGGCGATGGCCGCTCCGCCCCTGCCCGAAGGCTTCCGCTTCGCCACGCCGGAGGTGATCTACACCGACCTCGACTTCGTGGTCGCGGGCGCCGACGAGGTCGCGCTGCTCAAGCGCCACGCGGTCAGCACGCCCCGGCGGCGCTGCCGGCTCTGCGCTCACCCCTCGCCCGAGGCGGCGCAGCAGGAGATGCTGATCGCCATGCTCGGCGAGAGCTATGTCCGCCCGCACCGCCATCGCGGCAAGACCGAGAGCCTGACCGTGCTCGAAGGGGTGGCGGATGCCGTGCTGTTCGACGAGGCGGGGGCGATTCGCGAGGTCGTGCGGATGACGCCCTATGACGCGGGCGGCCGATTCTTCTACCGGATGCCGGAGCAGCTCTATCACGGTCTCGTGTTCCGGACCCGCTGGTTCGTCTATCTCGAGACCACCTCCGGCCCGTTCGACCCGGCCTGCACCGAGCCCGCGCCCTGGGCGCCGCCGGAGACGGAGGCCGAGGCCGGGCGCGCCTACGCGGCGGCGCTGGCTGTGCGGCTGGGCGCGGCGTAGCCCCGGTAGATGCCGCAGCGCAGCAACGCGCGCTTCACACCGCCGTGCGGTTCCGCTAGACCGGCATGCGATTGCGCGATCGGCCTGACCTCGTCATTGCACGCCGCATCTGTGCGTGGATGACAGCCCCCGAGGCGCCGCGCGGGTGCCACGGGGCGAGGTCGCCGTCCGGTATCTGATCGGGAGCCGACATGGGCGTTGATTGGTCATATGTCCCGACAATGGAGCAGCTTGGGGTGTTGTCCCGGCCTGGCGCCGCGCTGCTCGATATCGGCTCCTCCAACCTGTACAACGCAAGTGCGGCCGAGATTGCGGCGTTCGTCCGACGGCACGTACAGGATCCCGGCTCCGATCTCGATGACTTCGCCGAGACGCTCGCCCGCGGATCGTCCCATGACCCCGTGTCGGGCGTAGCGAACCAGTCATTTCTCGGGCAGCTGCTTGAAAGGGCTGGCTTTCGCTACCAGGCGATCGACATCGCTGACGGATACGGGACTCGCATCCTGGACCTCAATCATGCCGAGCTTCCGCGAGACCTCCGAAATGCCTTTGATGCAGTCATCAATTTCGGGACGACCGAGCATATCCTCAATCAAATGAACTCGTTCCTGGCGATCCATCAGGCAGCCAAGCCCGGAGGGATCATATGGCATCAGCTCCCGGCAATTGGACATGTCGATCATGGATACTTCACCTATACAGGACGTTTTTTCTTTGATCTTGCGGGTTACAACGGCTATGACATCATGGATTTCTGGTTCGATGGCCCCGGGGAGGAGGAGGACGTCTATGCTGCGGTCCGATCCTACCGGGCGTTATTTCCGGCATTGGAGCGACGCCTGGCCGGGATCGAAACCGAACCGCGCGATCGACGGCTTGCTGCGCTCAGCATTCCAGCGGTGACCATAAACGTCATCTATCGCAAGGTCCGCGACGCCCCGTTCATGGGTACCATGGAGGCATCCACATCGGTGGGAGAAATCCCGTCCGTCGTTTCCAACACGTATCGTGGCGCGATGGGCAAGGCGACAACCGGCGCGCGGGGACTGGTCGCAAGAGGCCGATCACTGCTCGGCAGGTTACGAGGCGGCGGGGGTTGATGCGTACCCAGGGCGGACGCGAGCCTCCAATGACGGAAGTGCGCGCCGTATCTCGGCGAAGGGCAGGTTCGCCCGCTGGCGTCACAGCGCCCGGCGCGGTCCTTTCGAGCGAGCGGGGCCGCAAAGGGGACAGCGTAGCCTTGCCGCAGGGCGACCGTTTCGACACGGTCCAGGGTCAGTTCGGAGAACCTCGGACCGCATTGGGGCGGCAATGGATGTGACCACACGAATTGGATCGGCGCAGTGGGCTTTGCTCAGGCCACCGCTCCGTTCTCGGTTCTGCTCCGCCTCAGGGTTGCACCATACTGCATCATCGTCGACCGCTGAACGGCGACGGAGGAGCGCTCCTTGACACAGCATGCCGGCCGCACGTGGATCGAGACGGAGGCTGCTTTGGGCCCGGCCGGCCCGCCCGGCGCTGACCCCGCGACGGAGATCCGTGCCAGCGCCGCCGGCCGGCGGATCGTGTTTGTCTCGGGCAACTTCAACGTCATCCATCCCGGCCATCTCCGGCTGCTGAAGTTCGCCGCCGATTCCGGGGAGTTCCTGGTGGTTGGCGTCAATCCGGACACCACGCAGGGCGTGGCCGTTCCGCTGGCGCTGCGGCTCGAAGGCATCCAGTCGCTCGGCATCGTCTCCCACGCCTTCGCGCTCACCGAATCGCCGGCGGGCTTCATCGCCCGGCTGAAGCCCGACATCGTCGTGAAGGGCCGCGAGCACGCCGAGCGCCACAACCCCGAGCTCGCCGCGGTCGAGGCCTATGGGGGACGGCTGCTGTTCAGCTCCGGCGAGGTGCGCTTCGCCTCGCTCGACCTGCTGCGCCGCGAGTATGTCGGCAGCCCGCTCACCGCCCTGATCAAGCCGACAGACTTCCCCCGCCGCCACGGCTTCACGGTCGAGGGCCTGAAGGCGGTGCTGCCCGCCATGCGCGGGATCCGCGTGCTGGTGGTAGGCGACCTGATCGTCGACACCTACATCAACTGTGACGCGCTCGGGATGTCGCAGGAGGACCCGACGATCGTCGTGACGCCGATCGACCAGACGACCTTCGTCGGC
>NZ_JBHYDW010000237.1:0-3860 GCF_051860475.1 Elioraea sp.
TCGAGCTGCGCGTCAATCGGACCGGGCTCGGCACGCCGACCACCGTGCTCGCCGACGCGGCCACCTTCATGGCCATGGAGGTGATCGAGGTCAGCACCGCCGAGCAGGCGCCATCGATCGCCGGCGCGCGCGGCGCTCTCGCCTGGGGCGGCACCGCCGGCGGCAGCGCGAACGCGCGCACGATCTCGCTCACGCCCGCGCTCGCGGCCTACTTCGCCGGGTTAACCGTGCGCTTCATCAACGGCCCGGCCGCGAACACGGGCGCCGCGACGCTGAACGTGGACGGCCTCGGCGCGGTGGCGATCCGCAAGGGCGACGGCACGGTCGATCTCGATGCCGACGATCTCGCCGCCTCCGCGCTCGTCACCGTGGTGCACGACGGGAGCGTGTTCCGCCTCGCCTGATCCTGCCGCCTCGCGCCGCCATCCGGCCCCGCCGGCCGTCCCCAGGGACGCGCCGGCGGGGCCTTTCGCGCGTCAGGAGTCGGTGGCCGATCGGGCGATGGCGTGCTGTTCGATGGGCGAAGTGGCCGCACATGGCCCGTCAGGGTTCACGTCATTCCAAGGTCCCGACTGTCAGTGCCGCAGAGCCGCAGCCCGCTCGTGGACCCAGCCTTGCCGGACGAGGGTATCCAGCGCGACACGGATCTGGCGCGGTGAGAATCGACGCTTGCGCTCATTCCACGCATGCACGTGTTCAACGATCTCATCCGCGGTCGCGGCGGGCACCTCCTTGGTCGCCCAATGCACAGTGGCAAGCAACTCAAGACCGAACGGCGTTTCGAACCCTTCAACCAGAGCGGCCACGCGGTCGAACCGCGCGCGAGTCTCTGCCTCGTTCTCGATGAACGTCATCGCGTCCTCGACCGCGCCGGGCACCAGCGTCAACTGCTTGTCCGGCGCATCCCCGCCATCGCTATAGCCTGCGACGAGGTGGCCTTCCACCCGCGCCAGCACCTTCCCGAGATTCTCGGCATAGGGGCCGTAGATGGCCTTCGCATAACGCAGCCGCAGCGGCTCGCCAGCCTCCTGCATGAAGTACATCAGCTTGTGGACTTCAAGCAGGGTCACGAACGGGTCCATGAGCGCGGCAAGATAGCGATGCATCAGCCCAATCAGCGCCGCGCGTCCGGCAGTCATCGCCGACGCTGAGCGCGCAGCAATGCCGCAGCCGTCCGCGGGTGAGCCGGCCGGCTCGAACAGCACGATGTTGACATCATCTAGGGCGCCGAGAGCGGCTTCGATCCGCGGCTTCACCTCGCGCCAGTCGAGCCCGCCGAGGCCACTACCGAGCGGCGGCAGGGCAATCGAGCGGATGCCGCGAGAGCGGATCTCGGCGACAAGAGCCTTCAGACCGGCCTCGATGTCTTCGATCTTGCTGCGCCCGCGCCAGTGACGCTTGGTCGGGAAGTTGATGATCCAGCGCGGCCGGGTGAGCTGACCGAGTTCGAAGACGAACATCCGCCCGGGTTGCACCTCGCCGCGGTCGCAGGCGGCCCTATAGGCGCTGTAGTTCTCCGGGAACGCGTTGCGGAACTGAAGGGCAACACCCCGGCCCATCACGCCGACGCAGTTGACGGTGTTGACCAGCGCTTCGGCCGGCTCTGCGAGCAGGTCTCCAGTCTTGCTGGTGATCATCCGTCCTCTCCCCGCCCTCAAGGGTAGTACCAGTCCTTCTTGACGTGAACAGGCGGCCTGTGTGCCGCACATGCAAGGCGTTTCGCTACCTCTTGCTGAACGGCGCCGTTCTGGACCCCGATGCGCTCGACCAGCGTCCAGGGGAAGCTGCCGTGGATCAGGAACTCGGCCTGCTTGGCTTCCTTCACCTCGGCTCTGCGGAAGTCTCGCGCCAGGACCGCAGCCCAGTCGATATCGTCCAGCGCGGCCAAGTCCGATTGGAAGGTGGCGTAGTACGCTCCAGCATTGGAGAGCGAGATAGCCCAAGGCTGTCCGGTGGCATCGGCATACGTCACGGTCTGACGTAGATCTGCCTCAAGCGTGATGATCGCTTCCTGCCCGCCACGATAGGCAAGCTCGGGATGGTTCGCCTTCCATATGACGTAGAGCATGATCGAGCGTGGGCAGAAGTAGAAGGGCACATACTCGCCCACGAACGTTCCCGGCCTGCAAGTAACGGGGAGCTGGAGTCGCCGCGCCTTGATGGTGTTCATTCCGATGGTAGTGCCGGCACCCTGACGGCCGCTCATCAAGACATCGGAGAACAGGCAACCGGCCGCGAGGACCGAAGCCAGCCGATCGACGTGGAGGATGTGATAGATTTTCGGCGTGGTCGGCGGGGGCATCTGCTCAGGCAGTCAGGAAGGGCTGTTGCCTCGCCGTTTCGAAGGCCTCCGCAGCCGCCTCGAACCGCTCGGCGGGCGACCCGAGCGGGCGCACCATGAGAAGCGCGGGCTGCGGCCTGCGTCCGAAGTAGTCGCCCTCCATGATCGCCAGCCACCCGCCCAAGCCCTGCGCCGCCAGCTTGCCCTCCGCAGCGGCGATCTCCGCGTCGGTCGGGTCGGTGTGCCGGCCGAGGGTCACGTGCCGGCCGTCCTCGCCGAGGACGATCCAGCGCTTCTCCTTGGACCTCCGCATCGTCTGCGCCATGGTGGCCTCCATCCTACAGCCGGCTGAGCGGCCGCGGACAGACAGCCTCGGGCGGGGGTCAAGAGCAACCGGAAACCGCCGCTCGGCGGTTTTGCAGACTCGCCGTAACCCATTGATTCTTTGAGGCCGGCAGAGCCCCCGTTTGCATCGCAGCGCCTTGATCCGGCGCGTCTATCCCCGATCCCTCAGCTCCACCACCGCGTGCGCGATGCAAGGACGTCTGCGGATGTGAGCGGGTGCCGTGTCATCCTGGCGCCCAGCGGGGTGACACCCGAGTGCGTCATCGTTGCGCGTTGGCGCGCGGCACCGTGCTTCCCGCCCCGGTCATGGCCCACTCGGCCGGCTTGCACTGATCCGCTGCGCGGGGAGCGCCGTCGCGTCAGGACGGCAGCTCCGTCGCCTCGTAGCCGGCCTTGTCGAGCAGCGCCTTCACCGCGACACCACTCAGCGCCGTCGTCAGCGACACCCGGCGCGACGCGAGGTCCGCCGAGACTGTGGCCTTCGGATCCGCGGCCTGAACCAGGCGGGTGATCGAACGGACGCAGCCATCACAGGTCATCGTGCTGACGGAGAAGATCATCGCGGGCGGGCGTTCCAGCGGTCCGGCATGGGCCGATACAGCAGCCCGAGGCAGCCGCAGGTCAAGCCCGGCGCACCCCCGCCGTCAAGGCCCTTGACCTTCCTATCATGGGAACCCCCATCTGCTGCGGCAACGGATGACTCTGGCACAAATGACTCTGGCACAAATGACTCTGGCACGGAGCACGCCCTTGAATGCCGTTGCGCACCCTCCCGGCGCCACCGCACGGCACGGCATGACCTTCATCATCGAGGGGATGTCATGCGCCTCGTGCGTCGGCCGGGTGGAGCGCGCCGTGAGGACGGTCCCCGGCGTCGCGGCTGCGAGCGTCAATCTTGCCGCCGAGCAGGCGGAGGTCCGCTTCGCAGCCCACCCGGACGCGGCGGCCGTGGTCGCGGCGATCGAGGCCGCCGGCTACGCCGCTTCACGCGACACGATCGTGCTCGCGATCCAGGGCATGACCTGCGCCTCCTGCGTCGCGCGGGTGCAGCGGGCGCTCGGCGCCGTGCCCGGGGTGATTGGCGCCGAGGTCAATCTCGCCACCGAGCGCGCGACCGTGACGGTCCCACGCGGCGCGGTCGCGGTCGGCGACCTGATCGGCGCGGTCGCGGCTGCCGGCTACACGGCGGTGCCCGTCGCGGCGGAGGAGGCCGGGTGCGATGCCGATCAGGACC
>NZ_JBHYDW010000238.1:0-3811 GCF_051860475.1 Elioraea sp.
GCAAACTCCTCACACTCCTCAACGCCATCCTCAAATCCGCCAGAAGGACACAAACCGCGTGACTACACAGTCGCTCTTCCCCGTTTCGGCGGAGAGGGGACGTCGCGGTCATGCGCGTTCCCTCTCCCGCGCGCGGGAGAGGGTCAGGGTGAGGGCCTAGGCGACCTGCACCGCCGTATGCGCCACGCAGTCGCCGCGCTCCACCCGCGCGGGGTGTCGCTGGCAGACGACGATTCCGCCATGCCCGAACCGTACTTCCGCCGGCGGGCGCGCGGGATCGTCCACGAAGTGCACGCGGCCGCACAGATCGCCGTCCGCGACTGCATCGCCGAGATCGGTCGCGGGCTCGAACACGCCGGGCTGGGGCGCATAGACGAAGCAGTCGCGCGAGGGCACTTCCAGCATCCGTGTCGGTGGCGCCTCGACCGCACCGGGCAGGATGCCGAGTGCGCGCAGGTGCCGCTCGATCCCGGCCTCGACCATCGCGAGTCCGATCCGGCTGAGCGAGCCGCCGCCGCCGAACTCGCCGCCGAGCGCTGCCACCCCGCGCCGCATCGCCGCCGCCGGCGAGTAGCGCGGGTCCGCACCATGCCGCCACACCAGCGAGGTCGCCGCACCGAAGGCGCGCAACGCCGCCAACCCCTTCTCGTTGATCGCCGGATCGGGGCCGTGATGGGTCGAGGCGAAGGGCACATAGGCGAGCGACCCTCCACCCGAGTGGAAGTCGTGGAACAGGTCCGCGCGAGTGAACAGTTCGCTGTCGATGTAGAACGCGATCTGCTGCGTCACCGTGCCTTCCGGGTCGCCCGGGAAGCTGCGATTGAGATTGCCGTCGTCGATCGGGCTGACCCGCGTGCCGGCCATCGCCGCCGGCAGGTTCGCCGCCGGCAGGATGATGATGCGGCCCTTGATGCGCTCCGGTTTCATGTCGCGAACCAGGTTGCACAGCGCGACCTGGCCCTCGTACTCGTCGCCGTGGTTGCCGGCCATGAAGAAGGCCGTCGGGCCGGCGCCGTTGCGGATCACCGCGACCGGGATCGCGATCGTACCGTAGGCGCTGCGCGTGACGGAATGCGGCAGGTGCAGATAGTCCACCTGCTTCCCGTCCCGGTCGTAGTCCACGTTCGTGAAGATGCGCGTCTGCCGGTCCATTCCGCCCTCATGCGTGTCCATGCAGGCGGAGCATCGGGCGGTGCGGGCGGTGCGGCAAGCCCTCGAAACGGTCTTTGCGGCGGCGCACGACCGTGCTTCACTCCCGGCCAACCAACCGGAGGGCTCACGTGCGCCTGTTCGCCGCGACACTTGCGACCGAGACCAACACCTTCTCGCCTCTGCCGACCAGCCTCGCGGCCTACAAGGAAGGAGTCTTCCTCCGACCGGGCGAGCATCCCAACGACACGCCGCTGATGTGCACAGCGCCACTGTTCGTGGCACGCCAGCGCGCGGCCGCGGAGGGGTTCACGCTGATCGAGGGCTCGTGCTTCGCCGCCTCGCCGGCGGGCACCACCAACCGCGCGGACTACGAGTTCATGCGCGACGAGATCCTCGGCCAGGTGAAGGCCGCGCTGCCGCTCGACGGCGTGCTGCTCGGCCTGCACGGCGCGATGGTCGCGCATGGCTACGACGACGTCGAAGGCGACATCATCGAGCGCGTGCGCGCGATCGTGGGCACGGATTGCGTGATCGGCGTCGAGCTCGACCCGCACTGCCACCTGACGAAGAAGCGCGTCGCCGGGGCCGACATCATCATCCTCTACAAGGAGTTTCCACACACGGATGTGGTCGAGCGCGCCGAGGAGGTGCTGACCCTGGTGCTGCGGGCGATCCGCAAAGAGATCAAGCCGGTGATGTCGCTCTATGATTGCCGCCAGATCGGCAGCTACCCGACCACCGAGCCGCTCATGCGCGCCTTCGTCGACAAGGTGAGCGCGATGGAAGGCAAGGACGGGATCCTGTCGATCTCGCTCGGCCACTGCTTCCCCTATGCCGACGTGCCCGAACTGACCGGCCGGGTGCTGGTGATCACCGATGGCGCCAAGGCGAAGGCGGACGCGGTCGCGACCGCGATCGGCGAGGAGTTCGTCTCGATGCGTGGCAAGACCGCGCCGCCCTATCTCTCGGTCGAGGACGGGATCAGCTTCGCAATCGAGTTCAACGGCGCCCCCGTGGTGATGGCCGATCCGGCCGACAACGCCGGCGGCGGTGCGCCGTCCGACAACACCACGATCCTGCGCGCCATGATCGCGCGCGACGTGAAGGACGCCGCCCTTGGCCCGATCTGGGACCCGATCGCCGTTCGGCTCTGCATGGATGCAGGCGAGGGGGCACGCATTCCCCTCCGCTTCGGCGGCAAGATCGGCCCGGCCTCGGGCCCGCCGGTGGACGCGGTGGTGGAGGTGACCAAGCTCGCGCGCGACTGCTGGCAGAGCTTCGGGCCGACGAAGGTGCCGCTCGGCGACACCGCGGCGATCCGCGTCGGCGGGATCGACGTGGTGCTGATCAGCAACCGCACCCAGGCGCTGGGGCTCGAACTCTTCCGCAACGTCGGAATCGAGCCGACCGCGCGAAAGCTCGTGGCGGTGAAGTCGACCAACCATTTCCGCGCCGCCTTCGGTCCGATCGCCGCCAAGGTGATCTATGTGGACAGCGACGGGCCGCTGGCGCGAGACTACCGCAAGGTACCCTATACTCGGATTGAGCGGCCGATCTGGCCACTGGACGAGAAGACGACACCCGGCCTGATCCTTTAGGCCGGTACGACCAAGCAGGGAGACGAACCATGAAGACGACACGACGCAGTGTTCTCGGGGCAGGTGTAGCCGGCGCGGCCGTGCTTGCCGCCCCCGGGATCGTGCAGAGCCAGACAGCACCGCCGGCCTCGCGCACCATCCGCGCGATCCTGCACGGCGACATCCCGACCTTCGACCCGATCTGGACCACCGCCAACATGGCCGCCAATCACGGCGCGATGATCTACGACACGCTGTTCGGCATTGACGACAAGGTGCAGCCGCAGCCGCAGATGGTTGGCCGCCACGGCCTGTCGGATGACAAGCTCACCATGACCATGGAGCTGCGCGACGGGTTGAAGTGGTCCGACGGCACGGACGTCACGGCGCGCGACTGCGTCGCCTCGATCCGCCGCTGGGCGGCGCGCGACGGCGCGGGCCAGCACATGATGGAGCGGGTGCAGGACCTGTCCGCCCGCGACGCGAAGACCATCGTGATCAAGCTCAAGGAGCCCTACGGGCTGGTCGCGGATGCGATGGCCAAGACCTCGACCCCCTTCTGCTTCATGATGCGCGAGAAGGAGGCGATGACGGATCCGATGCAGAAGATCGAGACGATCGTCGGCTCGGGCCCCTTCATCATGAACGAGCGCGAGACCCGCCCGGGCAGCCAGTACGTCTACGACCGCAACCCGAACTACCGCCCGCGCAGCGAGCCTGCGTCCTGGATCGCCGGTGGCAAGGTCGTGCATGTGGATCGCGCGATCATCCTGAACGTGCCGGATGCGCAGACCGCCATCGCCGCGTTGCAGGCGGGCGAGGTGGACTATGTCGAGCAGCCCTCCCTCGACGCCGTGTCGGCGCTTGAGGCGGACCGTGACATCGAGCTGCCGCCGCGCAACCCGCTCGGTAATGTCGGCTGGATCCGGCTGAACTTCCTCCATCCGCCGTTCAACAACGTCAAGGCGCGCCAGGCGGTGCTGTGGGCCGTGAACCAGGAGAACCATCTGAAGGCGACCTTCGTCGAGCCGCGGTTCTACCGGAAGTGCCCGTCGTTCCTGACCTGCGGCACGCCCATGGAG